>JAZGBI010000017.1 GCA_036476315.1 Candidatus Neomarinimicrobiota bacterium
GTTTGTGGACAGGAGGGACTCCCATCTGTACAACACTGCGGTGGTTGTCCAGGATGGGAAATATGTGGCCAAGTATGACAAGGTGTTGTTGCCCACGTACGACGTATTCGATGAGGATCGCTATTTCGAGTCGGGCAAGGATTGCACACCTGTTTCGATCATGCTGTCAGAGAATGAAGTGAGAGTTGGACTTCAGATCTGTGAGGATCTCTGGGATGCAGACTATGAACGCAAGGTGACGGATGAGATGGTAAAGGCGGGTGCCGAGATAGTCATCAATATTTCCGCATCGCCCTTCAGTGAGGGAAAGGGTCTTGAGCGGATGGAGCTCATTAGGTCGAAGGTCGACAGTCTGGGTGTCCCGTTTCTCTACTGCAATATGGTGGGGGCACAGGACGAGTTGGTGTTCGATGGACACTCCGTGGCGTACGACAGGAAGGCAAATCTTATTGCCGAAGGTGTGCAGTTTGAAGAGGAAATCGTAATCGTCGACTTGGATAACACGACCGAACGACCTGTGGAACCGTTGCCTTACAGACGTGAGAAGGAACTGTTCGACGGTCTCGTCCTTGGTGTCCGTGACTATTTCCGAAAGACGGGCCACCGTGAATGCGTGATAGGGTTGAGCGGTGGAATCGATTCCGCCCTCACGGCCTGTATCGCCACGGAAGCTCTCGGGAGGGAAAACGTCACCTGCGTTTCCATGCCATCGCCGTTCAATTCGAAAGAAGGAATTGACGATCTGGAGCGACTTGCGAAGAATCTGGGTGTGAAACTCACCACCATACGAATTGATCACCTGATGGCTCAATACGAGACTGCTCTGCGCAAGGAATTCGAAGGTATGCGGACGGATATTGCCGAACAGAATATTCAGGCCAGAATCCGGGGGAATATTCTGATGGCGATATCGAACAAGTTGGGAAGTCTCGTCCTCTCCACAGGGAATAAGACGGAATTGGCACTGGGCTACTGCACCCTGTACGGTGATATGAGTGGGGGATTGGCGGCCATTAACGACCTGAGCAAGAGCGACGTCTACGCTGTCGCATCGTGGTACAACGAGCATACGGGAAATGAGATCATACCACCGAGGATACTGGAAAAAACGCCCTCAGCCGAGCTGGCAGAAAGCCAGGTGGACCCTTTCAACTATGACGTTGTCAGTCCTCTGGTGGATGAGATTGTTGAGCATCATCGAAACAAGACCGAGCTGGTCAAGATGGGTTACGATCCCGTTCTGGTGGACAGGATCAATGAACTGCTCCGCCGAGCCGAATTCAAGCGTCGCCAGGCCGCTCCCGGACTGAGAGTGACTTCGAAAGCCTTTGGAATAGGAAGACGGTATCCCATTGTGAATCACTTCAAACAGGAGTAGTACATTGAAACGGCTTCTTCTTTTCATTGTCACGGTTTTCATATCCTGTCCGAATGGCCAGGACACCAGCCACCGGGATTTCTGGGAATCCCTCGACGCGAATGAGCGAATTGCATTTGTCGAAGGGGTCTATTCGGGCCTTGGTGAGAGTCTCAAGGTAATGAATGAAGAAGCCATGCGGCAGCGGAAGCAAGATCGGTTCTGGGTTCCCCCTTTTGTACATGAACATTCCGCCCGGACGCTGAGGGAGTATTTTCCCGTTGATCAGGATCTTGATTATACCCTTGTTGCCGGACATCTCGACGCTTTCTACTCAAATCCTGACAATGCCCACATTGCCGTCATGTCCGCGCTCTTCATAATCATGCTCCATCAGGCCGGTGAAACTCGGCGAGCGAACGAACTTCTCCTTGTGGAGCAGAAAAAAGCACTCAAGGGCAGATAGCTCGACCTGATCATTTGATGTCTCCGCGGGAGTGCCTCTGGCACAACGGATTAACTGTCTTCGCCAGCTTTGTTCCTAATGTATAACCCGGGTTGAGAATAGTGGAGTTTCTGAAAAGGGCCCCTCTGGTGTCCTTTTGTATTCTGTTCCTGTTGGGCATCCTTCTCCAGGACTTCTTCAAGGTTCCCTCCTTTTTTCTCGCAGTGGCGCTGGTAGTGCTGGCTTTCGTTTCCTGGGTTCTGAAGCGTTCAGGATACCTTCTCTCCGTTCTCTTGATGCTTACCGTGGTCTGCGGAATGTCTCGTCTCGCAAATACCCGCCTTCACTATGATCAAGTTTCCGAAACGATCGAACCCCTGGAAGGGAACTTCGTCGAAATGAGCGGGGAGGTCAGATCCGCTCATACGAGGGAAGGAGGATCCCGGTACATTATTGAGTCCTCACGAATTCGCTCAGCAGGTTTAATCTTCGAGGGGATCATCAGAGCGCTTGTTTACTCGAATGAGCCACTACGCCTCCACGCCGGCGACAGAGTGACGGTCAGAGGAGATCTGCGCCTGATTGGTGGTCCCAGAAATCCGGGTGAGTTCGATTTTAGGTCGTTTTACCGGAAGAGGAATGTCTGGGTGAGCATCTACGAGAATCCGGAGCACCCCATAGCCCTAACTGGACGCGACAGCTCATTCAGTCTTAATGTTCTGGTGGAGAAGTTTCGAAACTCTGCAAAGAATGTTTTTCAGGAGACAGTAGGTGGAGACGCCGGAAGACTCATGTCGGCGCTCACGGTGGGTCTACGGGAGGAAATCCCCGGTGGGATCAGAAAAGACTTCGTAGATACGGGAGTCGTGCATGTCCTGGCCATTTCGGGTCTCCACGTGGGTTTTGTCCTTGTCATCTTTGTTGCCCTTGCGAAATTGCTGAGGCTTCCGTACCGATGGGACAAGATTGCCGTCATTATCGGGCTCATCGCTTACGCAGGATTATCGGGCGGAAGGCCGAGTGTCTGGAGGGCCGTCATTATGGCATCTTTTTATGTGATAGCCCCGTTGTTCCACCGTGAGGTAAACCTCTGGAACATCATTGCCGCGTCTTCGCTGCTGCTTTTGATTCATGATCCGGAAAACCTTCTTGATGCGGGATTCATCCTCTCCTTTTCAGCAGTAATAGCCATTGTTTTTTTCTATCAACAATTTGACAGGATACTTCCCGACAGATTTCGGGTATCAAAAATTCAGAATCGATTTACAAAGGGTGTTATGGCTCTCTTCATTGTCTCTCTTTGCGCACAGATTGGAACGCTCCCTTTCACCTGGACTTTCTTTAATCGTATTCCGGTTGTTTCTGTTGTGGCAAATGTCATGATCGTTCCCCTCGTTGGTGTTCTCGTGTCAAGTGGGTTCGCAATCCTTGTCCTGGGAAGCTGGATTCCTCATGTGGGTGATCTTATCTGTCACACATCGTGGATTCTTAGTGAATTCCTGTTTCGCCTGACCAACCTCTTTTCTGACCTGCCATTCGCTTATCTCGAATTGGGAAGACCTACCTGGATCAATATTGCGCAATATGGTGTTGTTCTGGGAGTCATTTTCTTTTTTCTCAGGCGGGATTTGCGCAGGAGAGGACTGCTGGTGGTTCTGGTCGCCGCTAACTTTTTTGTCTGGCCCTGGGCTCTCCAGCGTAACACTCTGGATCTCATTTTCCTGGATGTGGGCCAGGGGGATGCGGCTCTCATTCATATTCCCTCGGCGTCTGGACATAAGACAATTCTGGTCGATGCCGGAACGAAGAACTTCTTCACTGACAAAGGGGAAACCGTTGTTGTGCCTGTTCTGAAATATCTCGGAATTGACAGAGTTGATCTTCTCATCATGACCCATCCCCATCAAGACCATATAGGCGGCGTGGAAGCGGTGATGTCAAGTTTTCCTGTTCGGAAGGTGTGGGATACCTCCACGTCTTATCGCACGAGGCGTTACGAGAATGTGCTGGGACTCATCTCCGAACAGTCGGTTAGCTATGACCGGGTCGAGTCCGGGACCTGGCTGGAAGATTTCGGTCCCGCTCATATCTACATTCTCCATCCCGACAGTCTCCATGCGGTTTCGGAAAAAAATGTGAATGACGTCAGTATTGTCACCAAAATTGTTTACGGGGAAACATCTGTTCTCCTCATGGGTGATCTTGAACATACAGGGGATATAGACCTTCTGGAATTCGGGGAGATGACCCGTGCCAACATATTGAAAGTTGCCCATCACGGTTCCGCCACGAGTACCTCTGAATCGTTGCTCGACCTCGTGAGGCCTGAATACGCCGTCGTTTCCGTTGGCCGGGGGAACCAGTTCAATCATCCGTCCCATGAGGTCATTCACCGTCTGGAGAACTCCGGAGCTGTCGTTTTGAGGACTGACCGTGACGGCGCCTGCTGGTTCAAGTCCGACGGCAAACGCGTCTGGATTCACGACTGGCGGTGAGGTCCGGGCAAGCGGAGGTGGGGAAATATGCCTTTATTGGTAGGATTCGTGGTGTGTAGATTCGATCACTGTTTCACGTCAAGAGGATCGTCTTCCCGTTACCAACCAGATGATGCAAATGAGGAGTTGTCACGGTGTCTTTGATCGCCGGAGTGGATGAAGCGGGCAGGGGGCCTCTTGCGGGACCCGTGGTGGCGGCAGCAGTCATTCTACCGGAACGATTGAAGATCAAGGGCGTGAGGGATTCCAAATTGTTGTCGGAAAACAGACGTGAAGAACTCTACGAGGAGATTGTACGGAGGGCAGTATCCCTGGAAACGGGGATTGTTCACGAAGATGAGATCGACAGAACCGACATTCTGGCGGCTACGCGCACAGCCATGAGGATGGCACTGGGCAAGTTGAATCCCCGGCCAGATGAAGCGCTTATTGACGGTTACGGACTACCCGATCAGGCCATAAGAAACCGGGGTATTGTCATGGGAGATAAGAAAGTTCACGTCATCAGTGCCGCTTCTATCGTTGCCAAAGTCACCAGGGACCGGATGATGAGGACGTATGACACAGCTTTTCCGGAATACAATTTCGGGAAACACAAGGGATACGGCACTGAAGAACATCTGGATAGGCTCAAAAGACACGGAGCCTGTCCCATCCACCGAAAATCCTTTCACCCGGTGAAACAATTCGTTCCAACGCTGACTTATCTTCGAAAAAACCGGATTCTCGGACAGTGGGGAGAAAAACTGGCCGCTCGGGAGCTCGTTCACAGGGGATATGAAATTGTTGAAATGAATTACATTGCCGCGCCCTTTGGCGAAATCGACATCATTGCTCGTAGGGACCGCACCCTGGTTTTTGTGGAGGTTAAGACGGCAAGTCAGAAAACGTTTGGGCCCCCTCAGATAAGACTGGATGGAAAGAAACTGAGGAAGCTGGATTCTGCATTTGAAGTTTATCTCGGCAGGCACGAAGATGTCTCGGACTGTCGTTTTGACCTGATCACCGTTTTCTACGGAAAGGGACAGCCCGCTGTCCGTCACTTTGAGGATTGTCTCAACTCATGACCGGAAGAATCGACTCAGCCTTATCTCTTTTGAAGCGAAGGAGTTTGGTTTAAATTCGCGACGGTTAACTGTTGAATACGACCGTGGAAAAAGTCTTTCGGGAAATAAAATCGATTTTCATTATTGTCTTGATCGCTCTTTCTCTCAGGGCGACTGTCATCGAGGCCTACATTGTCCCCACAGGCTCAATGGAAAACAGCATCATGACCGGAGATTTCCTCATCGGTAACAAGTTTGTCTATGGCATGAGAACTCCCGATTGGATCGGAATTCCGTACACTGAACTGGGTTTTCTCGTGCCCTGGACACGATTTCCGGAATTCAAGAAGACCCGACAGGGTGATGTGGTAATTTTCAAATATCCCCGGGACGAGTTTCAGAAATATGTAAAAAGGTGTGTCGCTGAACCCGGTCAGGTTGTCGAGGTTCGGGTTAAGAAGGTCCTCGTGGATGGCAAGGAGTATATTTTGCCACCGGAAGGGAAATTCGTGGAAAGGAACAGAGTTCCGTCAGGGGTGGTTGGACACGGCATTTTCTTGCGCACGGGCGGTAATCGCGATCACCTGGGTCCCATCTCCGTGCCTCAAAAAGGAGACATTGTTCCTATAGATGAGGAGACGGACTGGGACTACCTGTTGCCGATCATGATGATGGACGGTCATCGCGTTACGCTCGAGAGTAAGCCCTATGACAGGGTCTTCGAGTTCACAATGAAAGATCCGGGTGATATTGCCCGGCGTTACACTTCCGGCATACGGCACCGAATTCGCCAGTATTTCTCATCTTTCCCCAGACGTCCCGGGAAACTTGACAGGTTGTACAAGAAATACTACCGGCAGGATAATCCGGGAGGGAGGCTGCTGAACGTATGGAATTTCAAGCTTACCGAAGGGGTTATCGCCTATCTCCGCCTCGATGGTAAGCCCATCACAACGCTCGATTCCTACGTGGTGGAGCAGGGCTACTACTGGATGATGGGGGACAACCGGGACGAAAGTGCCGATTCCCGTTACTGGGGATTCGTGCCCCATAAGTTGATTCTCGGAGAAGCCGTCTTCGTATATATGTCCTGGGATTTCAAGAATGGTGGTCCCCGGTTTCACCGGATAGGCAAGACTATTTCCTGACAAGGTCAGGTTGTTTCCTTCTTTCTATATCTCCAGGTGTGTGTTATTTTTGACTGGATTTTGTCCTGTCATTTCCGATCATGAACTGGAATCCGGAGATCGACATTTTCCTTGGTTTGTCGTCTTTAAATGAGGTGTGCCAATGAAATATCTCTATAGTGCAGTCATCCTTGTCTATCTGGGCCCCATTTTGGCTCAAGAGGAGGCGGATACGACCACCGTGGATACTTCCCGAGTTGTCACCGAAGAACAAGGTGACACCATACAGAGAGGTACCCCTTCCGCGGAGACACCTGAGGATACAGTTTCCATGACCCTGGACTCAGGATACAAGGGTTTTCCATGGGGAATGGATCGGGATCAGATGGAACGATACGTGACAGTCGATTCCGCAGGTATGCGCCACGGTGAAGACCGGGTTATCTTCACCGGAACTCTTGCTGAAGATTCTGTTACGTTCACTTATTTCTTTTCAGATTCAGGATTCTGGAAGGTCTCCATTGATTACGGGTCTCCCGGAAAAAAGCTGGAGGAGTATCTCGGCCGTTTCTCAAGGATTGAGAAGTTTATCTCCAAACGGTACGGATCTCCGAGACGGACGACTCAGAACGAAATGGGAACCGAACGAGAATACCTATTCTCGGATTTTCCCAAGCTGGCCAGGGCGTATTTCCGCTCCTCCTGGGAAGTTGAGGACGTGAGGATAGAGCTCCTTCTTCACGCGATGGTTGCGAGAGAAGAGGAGCAGGTCCCTGTTTTCGCTGACGTGGTTCCCATACTGCGTCTCTACTATTACCATCCTGATTTCTACGAGAACGTCGAAACAAAAGACGCCAGGATGCCGGAAAAGATGATTCTTGATGCCTATTGAGAGGATACGGTTTCCTTCACCACTCCGGTTTTCGAGTTTGGCGTTCGTTTTTCTGGTTTCCTTCAGGCTGTCAACCTGTTACAATCCCCCGCCCATGGTGAGAATATATGACTACGATATCCCCCAGGATGAAGTTCTTCTCCAATGTCAAAAGGCCCTGACAGAACTCGGCTATGAAATCGAGCTGTATGCTCCCCTTGACTACCATCTTGTGACTAGAACCGCCACTGCCAAAAAGCTTTTGCGAAAAGTACACTACGTGGTGTACGTGAAAGTTCAGGACCGGATTACCGTTTACGTTTATGCGGAGGCACGCACCTTCAAGCGCGCATCAGAAATGGGAATTCGAGTGGGTGAACTCACGGAACTGGGGACTACCCGCAATTTGGGAGTCCATTTTCAGGCCGAGATTTTCGATCCCATCACCGCGGAATTCGAAAGAAAAGGTTTTGT
Organism: Candidatus Neomarinimicrobiota bacterium; assembly: GCA_036476315.1. NCBI lineage: Bacteria > Pseudomonadati > Fidelibacterota > Fidelibacterota bacterium. The sequence continues at coordinate 7,816 of JAZGBI010000017.1, forward strand.
ATCCTGGGATCCGGCAGAGGACAATCGCCTCGATGACCTGGATATTCTGGCCTCAGAACGACGGGATCTCAGGGAACAATATGAGAGGGAGGAATTGGAAAAGCAGAAGGAGAAAACCGAGTGGGAGGGGAGAGTTGGAGAATACACCACGGAGAGGGACAATTCTCGTTATGAGGCTGCCATCGAAGCGGAGCACTATGTGACGGTAATGAAGAGGGAACTTTTCCCTTTGAAAGATTGGTCCTTGATTGACATATCGAAAACGGTCGCGGAGAACGAAGACTCTCTGGGAAAGGTCCTTAAGGGAGTTCTGGCTGAATTACCTTCCTACAGTGGAAAGGGGAGAGCTCAGTGGGTGGTGCGACAGGATGGGAGAGTCGTGGATGCCAGCGTGTCTGTAGATTCATCTCCGCATACCCCGGATGATGAAATCTCCTACGGCATCTCCAATGTCTTCCGGAGAATGATCTTCTTGCCCACTGGTCCAAGGTTTGGCTACCTGATTCTCACCCTGGAGTTCAGTTTCTCGGGAGAGTACCATAATCTCAAGTATCGCTTTAAGAGACCGAGAATTTCTGGTTTGGTGGAAGATTTTCCGCTGGCAGACGAGGCGACGATACACGACACGTTTTTTGAAAAATGACCTGTTCAGAACGGGATATTCCAGGTAGGGCGACATTGTGTTTCTCAATAACCAGGGAATGGAGTAAATTATGCGTCGCTTGTTGAGTTTTGGTCTGCAGTGCCGAATCATTTTGGGTGTGGAGATCCGGAAAAATCGTATATTTCACAGGAGGACATTATGGGTATAGATTTTGAGAACCCGGATAATAGGAGGGATTATCTTTCAGAGAAGCTGGATGATTTATTGGACGGCATCAATGATACGTACGGAACAGTGTTGATGGATGAGTTGATTTCAAGACTCGAGAAAACGGTAACTGATTTTAACCAGGAGGTGAAAGAATTGATGGATCAGCTGAGGGCCAGAAGCGAAAAGAAGGAACAACTGCTTGGAAAGCTTAGATCCGCTGAATCAATTGTGCCAGAGGAATCGACAGAAGTTCCTGAAGAACCGAAGCGAGCGATGACCAAGCTGGAGAAGAGGCTCGAATCTATGGACAAACCATAAAGGGGCAGTGATGGGAACGAAAGACAAGATATTGATTTTGATCGTTGCTGCTTGGATCGGGGCTGCGGTCTATTTTAAGACTACGGCCGATAGACTGTTCGATCGGATAGACGAACTCGAACTGGAACAGGCGAAACACGTCCAAGATGTAAACGATGAGTTCAGAAAAGACCTGAGGACATTGAATTTGCAGTTCATCGGTCGCGGAAAGCATTTGAGAAAAGCGCAAAAGGATATTGTTGCCAATGAGCAGCTAATCCGCGATGTGTCCGATTCCCTTTCTCGCAACATAGCCTCTGTTCAGATCAATCTTGATGAGCATAGCCGGTCCACGGACAACAAGTTCAGCGAGGTTGACAGCGACATTAAGGCCCAGGAAGACCGGTTCAATTCCTTCAAGCGAAGATCCAACAGACAGCTGGGAGATATCGATTTGCGCCTGGCGACGGTGGAGAAGGACGTTGCCGACTTGAACGAGAGAGTTCCGAAGACAGAGAAGGAGAAGGAATAGGACAACCTCTCAATCCAACCTCATTTATTCACCCCTTATGGGGAGTCACGGAACATTCATAGATGTGAGGTCATCCGGAAGCCCAGAAAAAGCCGGTGGCTTATCGGTTATCCGGGGGAAAAACCGAGGTTCGAGCGGGTTAGCCCCGCGATTTACGACAACCTTATGATAGCAAATAGGGGCAGACTTCGTAATGACCTCGGAGCACTAAGAAGATCTACCCCTACCTCGCGGGAGAGGCTTTTTCAAGACCTCGCGAGGAAGATACACTTTTAGAATTGTATCTGTCAAGTGTTAATGTTATTTCTGAAGTAGTGGGGTTATTTAACTAAATCTAACGAAATAGTTGGTCTTCCGCCGGGCACGATCCCCCTAAAGTACCGGTTTAATCGTGCTCAACGGCAATGTCCAGGTGCGAAGAAAATCCCCGGAGCGTTCCCAACACTTCTCCCTGAGAGTTCAGTCTGACTATTCGACGTCCGGAAGCATCATAGACCAAAACTCCCGGATACTCTAATCCGGGGTTACTCCTGATTCTGGAAAACACCCCCGCAGTGCCCAGGTCGAGTTTCCTGACTTCCCAGTCTCCCTCCTCTTGTTCTATGAACTGAACACTCCATTGCCTCTCGAACCTGTCGGAGACCACCAGCCAGATTCTTTCCGCGTCCATGTTCACTGACAGATCATGAATTATGTAGTCCGGAAGATAAGTGTTTCTGGTGCCGTCCTCATGGATAGCCACCACTCCCGAATCCGTGGCAACCCACACGATTCCCCTGCCGGGGAGAACAGACAGCGTCCGCGGGAAAGGCGCCACCGGGAATCGAGCCACCCGGCCTGGGGATTCAAGGTCGACTCTCAGAACCATCTGGGAGTCGGCAACGGCAATCCAGACAGTTTTCCCTACAGGATCTACGGCGAGGCGCGTATCGAAAGAAATCCCGAGTTCACACGGTATGTTGTCCAGTACCATTCCATCAGGAGCCAAATGTGTAAGTTCTGACAAACCCACCATGGCTATGAAAACTTCGCCGGACTGCGCATCTACTGCAAGATCCACGGGACGAGAGAGGAGAATCTCAGAAAACCGGGCTTCTCCATCCGTCGTCATCCGGACAATCCGGCTCGGATAGAGACTGGCAACCCAGAGACTTTCTCTGGGCACATCGATGTCGATGGCGATGGGTGAGTAAGTGAATTCTCTGAACAGGACATGCGCGCCGTCGTAACTCACTCGTGAAAGCGTTCCATCGTAGAAATCGGCAACCCAGTAGTTGAAGGGTCCGGGGATGATTGTCGCCGGGTCGGACTGAGCGCTCTCCCAGGTCTCCGTCACAGCTGTCACGGTATAGGAGTAGGTGGAGTCATAGTGAGGAATCGTATCGGTGACATGAGTATCCTCCGAAGACAAATTCGTGATGAGAAAGGTGTCCTTCCAGTCTCCCGTGCTCCTGCGAACGTTGTATCCTGTTATACTGCTGTTCTGAATATGATCCCATGAAATGGAGATGAACTTTCGGCTGGAGGAGAGAGTTACTTCGGAGGGCTTCCCTCCTGTTTCGGGATTAGAGGGATCGAGGGGATTCAGCCGCTCTCTGTCGGAGCAATTGCTGATCACGGCGGCAAACAAGATAATGAGGGGAGATAATCTCCTCCTCATTGTTTCAATGTTTGAATGAATGAAAACAACGCCACCAGTAATGAAACCTCGAACACCACAAGGCTGTATCCTGCCTTATGATCCAGACTCGCTGTCCTGTCGAAATAATGCCCCATATCACGGGGATTGCCGGCGTGGAGGTATTGATCGTAAGCGTCGCCGGCCCTGGACATGTAATAGTGAGCAGAAACTCCCGAAGCCAGACACAATGTCGCCGCCAGGGCTGCTATTCTTGCATTGATTACCTTCTCTTCATTTTCTGATGACTCGACAGCAATGGATTTCTGGAACGACGTATCGCCGAGAACATCCTGCAAGGATTTTGTGGCTTCCACCTGTTGGTTTGCCGTCGTAGTTCCCAATTGATCCAATCTCATAACCTGGGAAATCGCGGTTGCCAGACCGGGCAAAAAGATAATAAGAAGAAAAAGGGATTTCGTCAGGAACTTCATTCTACAGGTATCTCACCTGCCTCCGCCGAGGCAAAAACGTTGATCCTTTTGCCGTCATCCGCAATGATCAGAAACCGGTCGGTTATCACGGCGGGGGCGATGATGCGACGATCCAATTTGTGTTTCCAAATGGGTTCCCCTGTGGATTTTTCCAGGAATATGATTTCTCCGCCTAGAGTGACGGCGACCAGGAAGGACTCCGACACCACGATTTCAGAGTTGATGATTGTCTGAGCATCGTACTGCCATACGGTTTTGCCGTTGGACCGTCGTAAACAATAGATCTCTCCTGACGATGAAGGAACATACACGTTGGTGCTATCCAGAGCCACGGAGGCGTAGATTGGAGCTCCAAAGTTCTTCCTCCAGATCGTGCTTCCGTTCTCAGAATCGAAACTGTAGACCGTTCCGGTCAGTGTTGTTACATAAACATTTCCTTCTGAGGCCACGGGATGTGAGTACGGTTTTCCGGAAAGTGTATCATGCCAGGCGAGTTTTCCGTCTGTTGTGCTGCGAGAGTACACTCCACCCTCGATATCACAATAGTAGATCCTGTCTGAGAGAAGGGCCGAGGATCTGGCGATTCCGTCGTTTTCTTTCCGGGTCCAAAGGATTCTCCCGCTATCCCTCTCAAGGCAGTAGAAGTGTCGATTCATACTGCCAACGAAGATCTTGTCGTTTAGAACAGTAGCCGAGGATTCCACCGGACCCAACGCGGCTCTCCACAGAAACTTCCCCTTCACCAGATCGTAGGCCGCCAGGGATTTCTTTTCTTTTCCCAGAGCCCAATAAGCAACATCTCGTGAGAAAGTCAGTCCTTGCAGGGGCATCTTGCCGAATCTCTTTCTGTCCAGTTTTTTTCCATCGATAAGGTCGAGGACGATCATTTCTCCGTTCAAAAGTGGAAGCAGCAGGGCGCGTCCGGTGACAATCGGTTGTCCCGAAACGCCAGCGGCGAACTGCCTTTTCCATTTTAGCACCAGGGGAGGATATAATTCCTCCGAATCCACCCGGCTCGTTCGACCGAAGTCACCTCCCCGCGTCAGCCAGCCACCCGCCTCCGCATCTACCGGGTTTATGGTTAATCTCCCGACACACGATGGGCTCATCAGAAGAAGGATTGCCAGGAATGTCATTCTTACCGGAGGAAAGGATCCTTGGAGGAGTCTCAATAGTTCCATCCAAAGAAGAACTGAACGAATGGGTCCTTAGACTCAGTAGTCCAGCCCAGGTCGAGTCTCAGGACGATAGCGCCCAGCAGGTTTCCTCTGAGTCCGAAACCATAACTCGCGCGGAGCGTTTCGCGGAGAGTTTCTGGCAGTTCGTCCCAGGCGTTTCCCACGTCGAAAAATGCGGCGCCGCGGATGGGGGAAATGGAAATGTCAAGAGACGAGAATCTGAGCACCAGTTCTCTTGCGAAGGGAAACCGAAACTCATTGTTCATGAGGAAGAAATTCGTGCCCCTCACTTCGGTGCGCCTGAATCCTCTCAGTCCCCAGCTTCCCCCGATTCGGTATTGATACACATCCTCGCCTTTGTTGAGCCAGGCCATAACCCTGACAGCGTACAATGTATTGAGAGAGATTCTGAAATATTTTCGGAAATCCGTCAGAAATCCCGTGTAGTACGCTCTCGAGTGGGTGAAGTCGATAGTGCGCCCCAGGGTGACTCTCATGCTGGTTCCGTCTACCGGTCCCACCGGACCCCAAATTGAGTTGTCGAAAACATATGAGACTGAATTCGAGACCAGAAAAGCCGAGAATTTCTCAACGTAAAGGTCTCGCGCCATCTTGGACGCGCTCGATGTAACCTCTATCCTTTTGAAGACGGAAAGTGGATAGCTGAGGGCAAACTGGATTCCGTAGCGACGCTCAAAGAAAAAACCGGCACTGTAATTGTAGTAGTCATTGGCGAAATGGTAGACTCCATAGCCAAAGTTGACCCTTCGGGACAGGTCGACTCGCATCACGGCAAAATTGAAGCGTTCCACGAAGTCGGAAGATCTATCCGCCGTATTGAAAAGGAGAAAATGGTAGTAGCTGTTTCCCAGCAGGTCGGAGATAGATACCTGGGCACCTCCTAGAAAACCGAAGATGGGATCGTACGCGATTGCCGTTTGAGCGATGTCGAATGTATATTTTTTCCTGTAGGGAGTGTTTTTCCTGCCTCTCTCAACCCTCAGAAACGGTCTTTCCCACAATTCCTCCCGTTTGCCGGCGACCCGGATTTCAGTCTTATCAGCCTCTGGAATGAGTTTGTCCACATCCTCGAGCAGACGAATCTGAAATCGGAAATTCTCAAACGAGGTAAAGAGAATATTCTGGTCCCTTTTTCCTGACCAGTGAGGATCGAAGGCACCCGTGGCGAGACGCGTGAGTTGTAACGGTTCTGGAACAGAAATTTCGGATGAGTCATCCTCCGTTAATTCCAGGAGCCAGATGTTATGGGTTCCATCGCGGTCGGAACTGAACAGGAGATGGTTCCGGTGATTACCGGACCATTCGGGTGAAATATCATTGAATTCGCCCCGCGTCAATTGTCGTTTGGAGCCATCTTTCAGGTTGTAGAGGAAAAGGTTGAAATATCCCTGGTCACCGAACTCACCCCTGTCGGAGCTGAAAACAATCTTTTCACCGTCAGGCGAAAATGTGGGATCCCGGTCGGCGTAGAAGTCACTCGTGAGGCGAACGATATTCATCTTCTCCAATTCGAGAAGATAGAGATCCTGAAATCCTTGCCAGTCCAGTGCCGAGAATACGACGTGGGCTCCC
>JAZGBI010000018.1 GCA_036476315.1 Candidatus Neomarinimicrobiota bacterium
CTGATCCTCCTGAACCCGGTCTTCGATATGATGGATCACGTCGAGATACTGGCCAAGGAGGTCATTCCAAAAATCTCTGCCCCGTGACCCCTTGAAGTGACTTAGGTCAGATATCTGTATCGTTCTTCCAGGTACCTCAGGGTCAGGTTTTGAGTTCTTGACGAACAGAACGGAGAAAGCGATGCGAATCATCGATGCGGATGGGCACATTCAAGAGAGGAACATTCCCTGGGCGGACCTCCTCGAGGAACCTTATCGATCTCGGGCACCGAAACGGGTTAAGGATAACCGAGGCGTAGAGTTCCTGATGATGGAGGGCAAATTGTGCCCTAAACCCCAAGGTAAGGGATGTGGGTTTTTAGGGGCACCTTTCAGCCGGACACCACAGAAAACTACCGGCATGATAGATCCGGTTCAACGGCTTAAGGACATGGACCTTGAGGGTATTGATACTGCGGTGCTCTTTGGCAGCAGCGGTTTTTTGGGCCTACCGTTTTTAGAAGACAAGGATTTTGCCTGTGCCATGGCTCGGGCCTACAACAACTGGCTCGCCGATTACTGCAAGACAGATTCCCGAAGGCTCAAGGGGGTGGCGCTCGTGCCAATCCAAGATCCGCCCGAAGCAGTCAGGGAATTGCGCCGCTGCATCAAGGAACTGGGGTTTGTTGCCGTTGCAACCGCCACCCGTTCCTCATCAGATAAAAATATAGATCATCCGGATCATTACCCTTTCTTTGCAGAGGCTGAACTCCTCAATGTTCCAATCTGTGTTCATATGGGAGCCGGAGACGGGCCACCCGCTGCCGGGACGGAGAGATTCGACAATCCTTTTTTCACTCATGCGATGACCCACCCCTTTGAGCAGATGATCGGCGTTCTCTGTCTGGTGGCCGGGGGGATCCTCGAGAAGTTTCCCCGTCTAAAGGTCGCTTTCATGGAGGCAGGGGCTGGATGGGTTCCGTACTGGATGGAGAGACTTGATGAGCATTATGAATACCTCCAGCCTACGGTTCCCTGGCTCATCAAACCCCCGAGCGAATATATGCGCGGCGATCAGGTCTATTACTCCTTTGAGCCGGACGAGCATACATTAGGTTTCACGCTTGATTTTGTGGGTGAGGAGCGCCTGGTTTTTGCCTCTGACTACAACCACATTGACAGCAAATTCCCCCACACCGTCGAAACAGTAACGAAGCGGGAAGAGATTTCCAAACATGCCATGGCTAAGATCATGGGAGAAAATGCGGCAAGACTTTATAGCCTCTAGAATGACGGGGGATGGAAAACAAGTCACAGAAGAGTATCAAGGTCACTTTGCTAGGCACAGGCGCTCCACCTCCGGTCATGAACCGGTTTGGACCGAGCACGTTAGTGGAAGCCGGGGGTGAAAAATTCATTTTCGATGCCGGGCGGGGTGCAATGCAGCGCCTGTTCCATCTCAAAATTCCGTTTGCGGACGTTACCGGGCTGTTTCTCACGCACCATCATTCAGACCACGTGGTGGGAATTCCGGACCTGTGGTTGACGGGTTGGATCGGCCGTCCCTGGGGGCAGCGAAAGGTTCCGCTACGCGTCTGGGGACCCGTGGGGACCAAGGAGATGATGTCGCATCTGGCGCAGGCATATCAGGTGGATATTCGAGTCCGGAGCGAAAATTATCCGCCGCAGGGAGTCTCCGTCCACGCTGAAGACATCACGGAAGGTGTAGTTTATGAGAAAGGCGGCTTGAAGGTCACAGCCTTTGAGGTGGATCATGGCTCGGAGATCCTACCGGCGTTCGGCTACCGCATCGACTACGCGGGGCGCTCTGCGGTTCTATCTGGTGACACGACCTTCAACGAAAATTTAATACGCTTTTCCCAGGGAGCGGATTTGTTGGTTCACGAAGTGGCGGCTACGACAGAAGATCTGCTTCGCACTACAGAGCAATTCAAGAGAATCACGAAAAACCACACGACCCCCGAACAGGCCGGGGAGGTCTTTACACGAGTCAGGCCCAAACTTGCCGTCTACACGCACATCCTATTGTTCGGTCCCTTCAAGGACAAAGATTTAATCCCAGCCACACGCAAAAGATATTCAGGCCCTCTGGAAGTAGGGGAGGATTTGATGAGGATCGACGTGGGTGAGAAGGTACGGACTAGCCGCTTCCCCGCGGATTAATCAGCGTTATTTTCACTCTGACAGCTTAGCCCCTAGCACAGAATGCACCGCACGTAAGTGCGAGCATGAAGGTTCTGGACTTCCCTTAAGCGCCGTGCCCCAAAACCGCGAACGTAAGTCCATAGCATGGGGGTTACCTTCTTGATCTCCAGCGCATTGATCCAGGCGCTAATTCCCAGGAATAAGGCAGTAAAACTCGAAAGAGCCTCTGTTTTATCTAAACCCGCTTATTCGCCTGAAACGTAGTTTACCCCCCTGTCATGGAGGAATCTGGAGAAACAGCTGGTTGGCCATCTGGCCTTAAGTAGCTTGATTATCAGGAGATCTTAGCTTGAACGTTGCATACGGCAAATAGTATAATGATATGTTATTATTATAATGTTATATTAATAGATAGCTTGGAGATACTTGAATAGATGACCGATATTCTTACATGGCTGATCTTTCTCTTGCTGTTTACGAACGGCATACTCTTGGTCATTCAGATCTGGCTGTCCGGCTCAGGTGCCGACAAAACTGAAAAGGTTGTGCGGGAGCAATTTAATGTCGGTCGCCAGGAATCCGCAAAACACACCCGGGAGCTTCGCGACCAAGTCTCATCTGTTGCTTCTATGGTCAAAATCGTTGGTGAGATGGGTTCCCAGCGGTCGTCTGAGCTCGAGTCAGTAACAAATCAACTCAAAGGCATGTCTGATAAGTATCAGTCTCACATAGACACCCTCCGTGAGACTGTCAATTCGCAACTGAAACAATTGCAGGAGGGCAACGAAACCAAACTTGAAGAAATGGTCAGATCCGTAGATGAAAAATTACACAGTACGCTGGAGATGAACCTCAGCGAATCCTTTGATCTGGTCTGTGATCGCCTAGAAGCAGTACAACGCGGAATCGGTGATATGCAAGGCTTGGCAACAGGCGTAGGCGACTTGAAAAAGATGCTTACCAATACCAATGTCAGGGCCCGTGGAACCTGGGGTGAGATTCAGCTTGACGCACTGCTTGAGCAGATTTTGACGCCCGATCAATACGATAGCAACGTTCAAATGAAAGATGGATCCTCCGATGCTGTCGAATATGCAATACGGTTGCCGGGAGGAAACAACCAAAAAGATTCCTTCGTATGGTTGCCGATCGACTCCAAATTTCCCCGGGAGGATTACATCCGGTTTCAAGTGGCAGTTGATGCTGCGGATGCGACCGGCGTCCAGACGGCCACGGCTGCATTGGTAAATACTGCTCGGAATACAGCCCAGGAAATCCGCGACAAATATATCAACCCACCCAAGACCACCGATTTTGCGATCATGTTTCTCCCAATGGAAGGGCTATATGCAGAGATATTTCGGCAGCCTGGTCTGATCGAAGATCTCCAGCGAAACTATCGGATTGTCGTCTCCGGTCCGGCAACCCTAGGAGCCATCCTCAACAGTCTCCGAATGGGTTTCCGCACCCTAGCTATAGAACAACGTGCAAGTGAAGTCTGGAAAATCCTCGCCGCAGTAAAAACAGAATTTGGTAAATTTGGAGAGGTGCTCGGAAAAGTCAAGAATGAGCTAGACGCAGCGTCTCGGACGATTGCGGAAACAGGGGCCAGGACTCGCGCTATGGAAAATCAGCTGCAAGGAGTCGAGCCGCTTTCCGCAGACTTGGCCGAAGAAGTACTGAAGATTCCTGCCAGTGAAACTTCCCTCGACACGGAAACGCTGAAGGCTCCTATCGATGAAACTTCCCTCGACACGGAAACGCTGAAGGCTCGTATCGATGAAACTTCCCCGGACACGGAGACGTTGAAGATTCCTACCGATGAAACTTCCCCGGACACGGTGACGTTGAAGATTCCTACCGGCGAATCTATCACTGACGCAGAGATGCTGAAAATTCCTACCGGCGAATCTTTCACTCAATCGACGGAGGAGCTGAAGGTTCCTACCAATGACACCTCCACAAATGCGCAGACTCTGAAGGTCCCTACCAGTGAAGAATCGGGCAAAGAGTCAGTGAACCTGAAATTCAATGAAGAGTCCTAGCTTATCTCTCTTTCTTTCAGATAATCGCTCATCCGCGAAGCAAAATCGGCTGCATAAGGTTTTTCTTTATCGCCTGATGTTTTACCCTGTCTCCCCCAGCTAGGGTCAAAGTTCTTGTCCGTGTAACACTCAGGCGGCATTTGGGCGGTGAGGCCCTTTTCTGCCAGCTTTTGCGTTAAACATTTCCCTGATGGAAGGATCCTCTTGCCAATACTGGATCTCGTTCCTTTCGTAGTCCACGACATTATCCCCAAGACCTGGGTGGAGGCGGGAGCGGTGAAGGGCGAGCATCTTCGTTGCAGTA
>JAZGBI010000019.1 GCA_036476315.1 Candidatus Neomarinimicrobiota bacterium
GATTTATCGGGAGGAGGTAGGGGAGCGTCCCGACAGCGGTGAAGTTCCGATGGAAATCGGGATGGAGCGGTCGGGAGTGAGAATGCTGGCATGAGTAGCGATAATTCCAGTGAAATTCTGGGACACCGAAAGCCTAAGGTTTCCTGAGTAAAGTAACTCTGCTCAGGGTTAGTCGGATCCTAAGCCGAGGCCGAAGGGCGTAGGCGATGGACAACAGGCGAATATTCCTGTACTGCCTCACAACCGTTTGAGCGATGGGGGGACGCAGAAGTGAAAGGTCAGCCCGGTTTTGATTGTCCGGGTTTAAGAGTGTAGGAGGTCCCGGCTGGCAAATCCGCCGGGACTTAACTCCGAGACTCGAATAGGAGTCCTTGGGACACAAACTGACCCTAATCATGCTGCCAAGAAAAGCCTCTAAGCAAGGTTGCGGGGCATCCGTACCGCAAACCGACACAGGTAGGCGAGAAGAGTATTCTAAGGTGCGTGGGTGAATCTCGGTAAAGGAACTCGGCAAATTGACCCCGTAACTTCGGGAGAAGGGGTGCCTCAAGTAGGTGAAGACCTTCCGACTTGTCGGAACGGACGGAGCCGAAAGAGGTCGCAGAGAATAGGCTCGGGCGACTGTTTACTAAAAACACAGGTCTCTGCAAAGTCGCAAGACGACATATAGGGACTGACACCTGCCCGGTGCCGGAAGGTTAAGTGGAGGGGTTATCCCCCCGATTTATCGGGAGGAGAAGCTCAGAAACGAAGCCCCGGTAAACGGCGGCCGTAACTATAACGGTCCTAAGGTAGCGAAATTCCTTGTCGGGTAAGTTCCGACCCGCACGAATGGTGTAACGACTTGAGCACTGTCTCTACCGAGAACCCAGCGAAATTGTAGCGTCGGTGAAGATGCCGGCTACCCGCGGCAGGACGAAAAGACCCCGTGAACCTTTACTATAACCTGGCATTGGGTTTTGGTTCTGTATGTGTAGGATAGGTGGGAGGCTGTGAAACCCCGCCGCCAGGCGGAGTGGAGCCATCCTTGAAATACCACCCTTACCTTGTTGAAATTCTAATCTCTACCCTTGAAGCAGGGAGTGAGACATTGTCAGGCGGGTAGTTTGACTGGGGCGGTCTCCTCCCAAAATGTAACGGAGGAGCCCAAAGGTTCCCTCAGCACGGTTGGTAATCGTGCATGGAGCGCAAAGGCATAAGGGAGCTTGACTGCAAGGCCGACGGGCCGAGCAGGTGCGAAAGCAGGGCTTAGTGATCTGGCGGTTCCGAATGGAAGGGCCGTCACGCATCGGATAAAAGGTACTCCGGGGATAACAGGCTAATCTCCTCCGAGAGCTCATATCGACGAGGGGGTTTGGCACCTCGATGTCGGCTCATCACATCCTGGGGCTGAAGAAGGTCCCAAGGGTTGGGCTGTTCGCCCATTAAAGTGGTACGTGAGCTGGGTTTAGAACGTCGTAAGACAGTTCGGTCTCTATCCGCCGTGGGCGCAGGAAACTTGAGGGATGCTGTTCCTAGTACGAGAGGACCGGAACGGACGAACCTCTGGTGTACCAGTTGTTCCATCAGGAGCATCGCTGGGTAGCTACGTTCGGTGGGGATAAGCGCTGAAAGCATATAAGCGCGAAGCCCTTCCCAAGATAAGGTTTCCCTCCCCGATTTCGATCGGGGGTGAAGGCTTGTTGGAGATGACAACGTCGATAGGTCACAGGTGTAAGTCCGGTAACGGATTCAGCCGAGTGATACTAATCAGCCGTCAGGCTTTATCAAAACCTCTGTATCCTCAAACGATACAGCCTTCCGTTGACCAATTGTCAAAGATTTCTTTGAAAAACTTCTCTCGGTGACCATAGCACAGGGGACACACCCGATCCCATTCCGAACTCGGAAGTTAAGCCCTGCAGCGCCGATGGTACTGCCCTGGTGACGGGGTGGGAGAGTAGGTCGTCGCCGGGGACTTCTTGGAAAGCCCTCGATCTTACAGGTTGGGGCTTTTTTTTTAGGACGACAGCAGAAGTAGGATTATCCTTTTCTGACACGATCACGTCAAGGGCGTGATCAACCTTGCCCAATGATGGTACTGTCCGCCGGTTGGCGGATGGGAGAGTAGTTCGTCGCCCGGGACTTCTTCTCTCGAGGTGACTTTCTCTAGAATGCCCGGGCTGTCTTCTGCCGCTCAGCAGGAATCATGTAAAACGTTGCGTCGATTGTCCCTCATATTCTCATCCGTGACGATCCCAACCGTGACTTTGTCTTGCGCTTTTCTTAGTCGAAGAAAAGCGCTGGAAAAGAAGCTCGGCCTGAAAATAATTTGGGCGGGGCTGCCTGCGCCCATGGATCCAGCCAACACGGGCGGGTCCCGCCCAGGCGGGATTCAGCCGGAGTTTCTCTTGGTACTTCTCTTTCGACAAAGAGAAGTACAGAAGAAAAGACCGTTAGATGATCTCACCAGGAGAATTTCGGGGTCACGGTATGCAAGCGACGGAAGTTTCGGGAATACAATTCAGATTGGACGATCGACACACGATTTTACATGCTTGTCTCGGCATCACTTTTGATTGACTTACCCTGAATGAAGACATAAATTCGCCCGTGCGGACTCGGCCTACGGTTCAGACCTTTTTGACGTATGTCACATATGGAACCGATGTTTTATCGTAACTTGAAAAAACGCAGATGAAGTTCCGTCTTCAACACTTGCTGCTTTTCTTCACGGGGCTTGCTACAGCCTTGCAGGGGCAGTCCGTAGAGCTGATTGCCGATCCCGGCTTTGTTCCCTACGCAACATATTATGTAAGCGGAATTGACCTCAAGACCGGTGCCACGGACGTTTTGCTCTTTAGCTATCTACTCAGAGAGAAAGGAGACAAATACGAGGACCCGGAAGTTTGGGCGTCACTGGAATTCGAAATGAGTATGATTTCCCCCTCACTTGGCATCGAAAGTCGAACAACGGTCATCAAGATGGAGACAGAACCGTTTCAGATGTTTGCGCCCCTGAGGATCGACAACAGACAACTGTCAACGGAAACCACTTTTTTGTATGATCGGGACTCACCTCCCAATGAGATTCCCCTTTCTGTGGATCTGGTAGAACAGATGGATTATGGCAGGTTTGAGAGCATGTTGGGATCCATAGCATCCACGGGAAAACTCGCCCAGGGACAGTATTTCTTTCGTGTCGTCGTTTCCACGGGCTCCTCCAAAAATAATCTTACCCCGACCGACCAGGCGACAAAGCCCATTATCGTTTCGACTCCAACTTCGCTCAATCTCATCACCCCCGGTGGGGCCCTTGAGGACACAAGCCAAAATACAGTCTACTCGCCATATCCCGTGTTCCAGTGGGAAACAGAACCGTGTCCGAACTGTGAATCGTCTCTCCGTGTGGCCCGGTACAAAGCTGATTCCCACAGCTCGCTCGATGAAGCAATAGAGGACGTGACCACCCTGCCCATGGATCAGACCCAGGGCTGGCATCCCGTGGGCGGAACGACTACCTTCCAATACCCTTTTACGGGAGCCATTGAGCTGGTCGCCGGGGGAGTCTACGTCTGGCAGGTCATGAAACAGCTTCCCACAACGATAGGGACTGAATCTTATTTGAGTCCCATCTTCTCATTCAAGGTAACCGACCTCTCCCAGCCACCCGAATGGGGGATCGAGACGCTTCATCCGGTGCTCCAACAGCTCCGGGACGCGCTGGGTGAGGAGCTGTTCAATAAATACTTCGGACCCGACGGTGTTCTGGCCGGATACGAGGTCGCGGGAACCTACACCATGGATGGCATGGAAGTCTCCGTGGAAGCTGTTTTCGATCTGATGAATCAGATCAGGGACGAATCAGTTTCGATCAGAAACGTGTCTGCTGAGTAGCCATGAACAAGGTGCCTATCCAACGACTCCTTCATCTCTCTTGCATACTTTTGTATTCTCTGGAATTCCTGCTGGCGGCGGACGGCGTGGCGGTGACCACCAAAGTCAAAGGCGCCGCTGAACGTCGACCAGCTGCACGGGAAGAGTTCGCACCTCTTTCTCCTGCGACCGTGCTGTTTGACAGGGACTTCGTCCGGACAGGGGCGAGTGGATTTCTCGTGATGGTATATCTCGATGATAAGAGTCTGCTGAAAATGAAGGGCAATACTGATCTGGAAATCCGCGGACAACGGGAAGGAGACGGCATATCCAAGAAAATTGATCTGATGGCAGGAATCCTGAAAGCTGAAGTTTCCGAGCAGCGAAAAGGGGATTTCGTCGTCTCGACTCCCACTTCTGTGGCATCGGTCAAAGGCACATCATTCTGGATGGCGTCGGATCCTACGTCGGGAGATCAGGTAATGTGTCTTGACGGCCTGGTGGAACTCCTTAACCTTATTTCCGGAAATGTGGTCACTGTGGGTCCCAATGAGACGGGTACCTCCGGTCAGGACGGTTCTCTTGGCGTGAATGCCACAAATCCGGATGATCTTCCCGAGGACGAGGATGAAACAGGCGACGGGCTGAAGGAGCTGCGAATACGACTGAGAAATGCCGATGGGGAAGAGCGTGACCTCATTATCAATTATGACTAGGGTACGATACCTCTCCTAGCTTTCACTATTCCCTGTCTCTGTCTTCTATTCCCATCCATTTAACCCATATTGTTCGTCACCTGACCACCGCGGTTATGGCGCATCCCAGTTATCATGAGGTCTCATACGGGAATCGTATGTAAACTTAATTACGGAAGGTTACGCAATTGATAGATTGAAAAGTAACCAGTATCAAAGCCAGAGATTAGACTCCACTTCCTCCGCGGTTCATGAATAGACGGGGCTAGATAAGTGACCTGGAGTACCTGTCTTGTCAGGCAGTTTGGCATAGGGCTTGCGCTTTGCCTCTCGCCCGTCTTCGGTATTTCCACACTTCACCACATCCCACCAGGTACCCAGAGGGTTGGAGAGACGGTGCAACTCGAAGCCATCGTCGTGGGTGATGCGACCGTTCTTGAAGCGAGAGTATTCTTTCGAACTGTAGGACACAATGCGTACCACGAAACCGGCATGACGTTTGAAGGAGGTTCATGGAGAGGAACGATTTCTCCAGAGTTTCTCACCAGAGAAGGGGTGGAATATGCGCTGGTTTTCCGCATGGCCGATGGATCGTCTCTCGCATTTCCCCGGGAAGATCCTTTCGGTTCTCCCCAAAGACTGGCAGTCGAGGCACGGCGCGAGGAAGGGAGATCCCCCGGGGAGGCAAGAAGGGTGGCCGGAGCGGCACTGAGGGCTGACGTGCTGATTATCGGCCCCGGTGAGGGTCAGATCATCCCTGCAGCCGACGTGCTCATCATGGCATCATTGTTCAATGTCCGGAATGTTGATCTTAATTCCATCGCGATCTTCCTTGATAACCGGAATGTCACAGCTGAGGCAGCGGTAAGTCCTGAGATCATTTCCTATGTTCCTTCATCATTGTTACCGGGCCGCCACACGGTGAGGATTGAACTTTCGAATACCTATGGGCACACCTTCCGGCCTGTGAGCTGGACATTTACCGTTGCGGCGAGGAGTGCCGGGATCGTGACGGCTTCCGACGAATTTAGCTATAAGGGAAAAATCCGAACCGATATGACTCTGGACCGGGTAGACCGTCGGCTCCGCTCCATCGGTGAAACTGTAACGAGATTGGAAGGGGGTTGGCCGTGGCTCGGTTTGAGGGTAGATGTGAGGGTGGCCTCGGACGAAAGCAAGTTGAGACAACCGAGAAACAGATATGGTATCACGGCAAACTCCGGTGATAATATCACGGTAAATCTCGGGGATTTCACGTCGGTCCTGTCGCCTTATACGATCGACGGGAAGAGAATCCGGGGGGTGGGCATCGATGTGAATCTGAACTTGTTTCGGTTTCAGTTGGTCAATGGTGACCTGGAACGGTCAATTCAGGGATCGCCTGACACAGACAAATCCTATCAGGTGGCTGAAATCAGAACGGACAGTCTGAGCGGAAAACTGGTTCCCCTATACATTCTGGACAGGAGGGGCTACACCTTTCAGCGAAAAGTGAGGAGTTACCGCGTTGGTCTCAATTTTCGAAACCGTTTTCAGTTTGCCCTCAATTTTCAGAAGGCAAAGGACGAAATTCCCACGGTTGAAAAGGACCTTCGCGGGGCCAGATTTACCGTTTTTGAGGATACCTTGCTCGGGGTTGCCCAGATTGACACCGGCGTATACAGTCTTGATGAGTTCAAAACGGCAATCGAGGGAAAAGCCAGATATGAGTTGGCGGCAACGCAATGGGGTGGCGATACGCCCCAAGACAATGTCGTCTTGGGGTTTGATCTGGACGTCGCTTTCGATGACCGGAGGCTTACTTTTGAGGTAGACTGGGCCATGAGCCTGCTGAACAGGAACATATGGGACGGCGCTATCACGCGGACAGGTCTCGACACGCTGCTCGACGACACCAAGGACAATTTTATGGCGCGGACCTACGAGGACGATTCAGTGACCGTCGTCAATTCAGGGTTTCCATTGGAAGATGTAGTGGATCCGTCAACCTTCGAGGATTTCTTTGTCGTCAATCAGTACATGACGCCCCTGGTGCCCATCGATCTCGAAGGATACGGGAAAACGCCTCTTGCCGCCATCATGAATATGCCGTCGGCCGCCTACAACTTCGGAATGAGGGCGTATTACTACAACAATACGTTTAAGATGCGGTATTCCCAGATTGGACCGGAATTCAAGTCGCTGGCGAACCCTTATCTTTCCTCGAATCTCAGAGAGTTCACTCTTTCAGATCGAGTCAGGTTTATCGAAAACAAGATGGCCGTGAACTTTGAATACAAGCACCGGGACAACGCCATTCTGAGAGATGTTGTGGACGAGTACGCTCAGAATACGGTATCCGGGAACTTCACGCTTACACCCGGGTTGGACCTCCCCTCATTTTCCACCAATTTCCAGTCAGTCCAGAGAAGTAATGGAAAAACTGAATCGGACACCCTCGTCTGGGCAACCATCACCGGTGAGGATTCCATTTCTCTCGAAGACAGAAGAGAGGACACCAGGACACAAAACAAACTCTTTTCACTGAACTTTCCCTTGAGGCGTGGCGACGTGAGGTATAATATTCAGGGCACATTCAGCTCCGTTGAAGTTGTGGATCTTCTTGAAAAGGAGAGAGACGAAGGTTTCTCGCCTCCCAACTCGAAGTCCAGTTCCTATTCCATGACGGCATCTGCGAAGTATATCTTCCCTTTGCGACTGGCCCTCAACCTTTCCGGGTACACCTACGAACTCCCCTCTGCCGCAGTTACTTCGTCGGGGAAACGGGAATCGAAACTCACAAGTGTTGGTATGGATGCATCGTATGCCACCTGGGGGAATCGGTTGAAAATTCAGGGCGGTCTGTCCATTTCCAGGGCTACCGGGATATCTGAGTTTTCCTATTACGGGATCAAGGCGTCGGCAGAATTGGAGCCGTTAAGACGGTTCGTGACACGGGCGGCGTTCTCGACGAAAATTCGACACGTAGAAAAGGAAGTGGATCTGGCAACATTGGCTGTGAAATTCTCGGCGAATTATGTATTTTGATTTGTAAGCGGCATTCAGAATGATGAGAAATGTTATCAGGTTTATGAAGAAGCATCTGGCGAGCCTGGGCCTCACTTTCGCCTCCCTTCTGTTGATCATGGTTATGCACCGAATCCATCTATTCGATGGTCTTGAACTCAAAGCCGTCGATCTTGCATTCCGCATTCGAGGTCCTCTTTCCGGATGGGCTGCGAGGGATGAGATCCCCAAGGACAGTCTCAACGTGGTCATCGTGGACATTGATGACGAAAGCTACAGACTGGTTCCCTGGACATGGCCCTATCCCCGCCACGTATGGGCTCTGGTGCTGGAAAATCTCTCTCTCGCTGGTGCGAAAGTCATCGTTTTTGACATACAGTTTGACGCTCCCGATCGCTACACTGAGTATTTGAAGCAGATTCGCCAGGGCTTGGCAGAAAAGGGGTTGCGCGGTCTGGTTCCCGCTCACGGTGACAGCGTCTTTGCCCGCGCGATCAGAGAGGCCCAAACGAGAGGAACTTCTGTGATTCTGGCAACCAAACTGGTCCAGGAGCCCACGAGAGTACCGCCTCAGTACATCCAATATCCCATAGATATATTGCGTTCGGCAAATCCAAGTTTTGGCCTGGTAAATGAGAACCCTGACCTGGATGGTTTTTCAAGACAATACTACACCTTCCTTTCCGTGCAACAGGAACCTGACAGGTGGTACCCTACCCTGGGGATGAAAGCCGCTCAGAAGTATCTGGAGTTGTCCGATGAAACGCTTCCCTCGGTTGATTACGACAATAACGTGATAAACTATGGGCCATTGACCATTCCTATTTCCAGTTCCCCCGGTAGATTTCTGGTGAATTACTATGGACCACCCTCAGGCATCAAAATAGGAGAAGGAGAAGCATGGGAGACGTTCAATAGATATCCTCTATCCAATGTAGTGGATGTTGTGGATGTTGAACTGAGGGATCCTGACGAGGATATTGACTGGATGAGCCAATTTCTACCTGGTGAGGTGCCAGGGTGGTTGGAAGAGATTGAGGATCCAGATACCAGAGCCGAACTCATGGTCCAACTCGGCCTGGGCGATGAGTTCGACATTACCTCATCACCATTCTACAATAAAATAGTGTTAATAGGTGTCTCAGTTGAAGTGTTACATGATGTGAAGAAATCGCCATTTTACAGTTTTGCGGGGCAACTCCAGTTCACGCCGGGTGTGGAATTTCACGCCAACGCCATTCAGACTCTCATGGATAGGAACTTCATGTCCGTGTTTGGGAATCGTGTTTCGTGGACCGAGAAATCGTGGGAATCACATATGTCGCTCGTCGCCGGTTTGTCGTTGCTGGCCTTCATCTTTCTTACTTTCATGAATCCCCTGTTTGCCGGACTGAGCATTCTGCTGGAGGTCCTGGCATTCTTCAGTTTCGCGGTGGGACAGTTTACCGCAGATTCCTGGTGGCTTTTGAAAGCATTCATCCACAACATTCTTCCCACTCCCTGGATTGCAAAGCTGGGGGACTGGATTTTCATCCGCACCCCTGGAATCGGGGAATCGACGATCGTTCCCATTCTGGCGCCGATTGCCGGCGTTTTCCTGACCTATGGCAGTAACGTACTGTACAGTTTCATCATGGAGCAGAAGGACAAACGTTTCCTTAAGAATACTTTTGGGACATATGTCTCGCCCACGCTTATCGATCAAATGTATGAAGACAAGCAGGAGCCAAAACTGGGTGGTGATTTGGGTTACCATACGGCTTTCTTCTCGGATATTCAGAGTTTCTCCTCCTTTTCTGAAATCCTCGGACCGGAGAAAATGGTTGCCTTGATGAACGAATATCTGACTGAGATGACAGACATTCTTCTTTCGCACCGCGGAACACTGGACAAATATATCGGTGATTCCATTGTGGCCTTCTACGGAGCACCCATGCCCGTGGAAGATCATGAATTCTCTGCCTGCATCACGGCGCTTGAGATGGAAAAAAGGTTGGAGAACCTGAGAGAAAGATGGTCCAAAGACGATGAATGGCCCGAGCTGGTGCACAACATGCGCCACCGGGTGGGACTCAGTTCAGGTGAAATGGTTACGGGAAACATGGGTTCAAACATGAGGATGAATTACACGATGATGGGGGATACGGTGAACCTTGCCTCCCGTTTGGAAGCATCGGCCAAACAATACGGCGTTTATATTCAGGTGGCGGAATCGACGTATTCTTCAGTAAAGGAAAGGTTTGAGTGGCGTTTTCTTGACAATGTCAGAGTGAAGGGCAAAACGCGTCCCGCTAAAGTGTACGAACTTCTCACGAGTGCGGGTGAATTGGATGATGTGCATTCAAAGGTGGTGCCCGTATTTCATGAGGGTATCCAACACTATAATGATCAGAAATGGGATAAAGCCTTGAAGGCTTTTAAGGAAGCCGAGAAACTTGAGAACATGTTTCCCTTGAGGCCCACGAATCCGAGTCGTATCTATACTGAAAGGTGTGAGTTCTTCAAGGCAAATCCTCCGGGAGACGACTGGGATGGGGTCTGGACTCTGGCAAAGAAGTAATTCCCCGAGTTTTCTCTAGCGCCACACCCCCGGAACTTCTTCCATAATTGATTGTTCTCAAAGAAATCATTTCTTACCTTGATCTTCGAGTGTAATTACTCATTCCATGTGAAGGGTGTATGAGCCATGCGTGGCCGTGTTCTGTGGATAGATGACGAGATTGATCTACTGAAGCCTCATATTCTTTATCTGGAGGAAAAGGGATATGAAGTGGAACAGGTCACAAATGGCCGTGATGCTGTTGCCCATGTGGAAAAAGAGGCTTTCGACCTGGTCCTTCTGGATGAAATGATGCCCGGAATGGACGGAATTGCCACCCTGCGGGAGATCAAGGAATTGCGGCCGGGAATGCCTGTTATCATGATCACGAAGAGCGAAGAAGAGTGGTTGATGAACGAGGCTATTTCCGAGAAAATTGCGGATTATCTGACGAAACCGGTTAATTCCAGTCAGATTTTTCTTACCTGCAAGAAGATTCTTGAGGAAGAAAAGATCCTGGATGAAAAGGCGGCCTCCACGTACCTATCAGACTTTCAGGCGATCGAAGCGACGATTTCTTCGGAACTGACTATGGATGAGTGGTGGGAGTTGTACCTGAAGCTCACCCGTTGGCAAATCGAAATGGACAGTCGCAAGGATCTCGGTCTCGGATCGATACTTGATGAGCAGGTCAAGAGCGCAAACAGCAGATTTACACATTTCTTTGTGGAGAACTATCTTCACTGGATTCATTCTGAACCCGACAACCGCCCTCCACTGTCTGTGGACGTCTTCAGTCAATTTGTGGCACCGCACCTCTTGAACGACGAGAAAGTGTTCCTTCTTGTCATAGACTGTTTGCGACTGGATCATGCATTGACCATCCTGCTCGACGTGCAACCCTATTTCGATGCGAAAATGGATTATCATCTTTCCATTCTTCCCTCGGCCACGCCCTTTTCCCGTAACGCGATCTTTAGCGGCCGTTTTCCTTCTGAGATTCAGAAGAGAAAACCGGGAGTCTGGGAGTCCATGCTCCAAAGTGAATCGAGCATGAACCAGTACGAGCGCGATTTCATGACAGAACAGCTGGGCCGCCTCCAGCACGACGATATATCTTTCGATTACCACAAAGTCAACGTAGCGAGGGCGGGGAGAAACTTCCTGAGCCACATAAAGGAGTATGAAGATAAACCTTTCATCTCCCTCGTAGTGAATTTTGTCGATTTACTCACGCACCACCGTTCTCAGTCGGATGTACTACAGGAAATGCTGATGGACGAGTCAGGATACAGGGCCACCGTTCGAACCTGGTTTCAAAATTCCTGGCTGTTCGATCTGCTGAGGTATCTCAGTGATTCATCTTACAGGGTGATTGTCACGACCGATCATGGAAGTATCCGGGTCAAGAAGGGAATTCAGTTGATCGGGGACAAGGAAACATCCACAGGTGTTCGATACAAATATGGCCGCAATCTCAATTGCAGTGAGAAACACGCGTTGGTGGTAAAGCGACCTCGTGACTATTTCCTCCCGGAGGTGACCACAGGCACAAACTATATCATGGCGAAAGAAGATGTCTATTTTGTCTATCCGACCCAGTACCGGAAGTACCTGAATCTTTACCAGAACAGTTTCCAGCATGGGGGCATTTCCATGGAAGAGTTGATGGTCCCCACGCTTTCATTGACGGTCAAGGCATGACCCGGGAAAGGAACGTGACCCATTCTCCTGATGAGACGGCAAGACTTGCCCAGAACTTTGCCGCGTTGTTATCTCCTGGTGATGTTATCGCTTTGAGGGGAGAGCTGGGAAGCGGTAAGACGACGTTTGTTCAGGGTCTCGCCAGAGGACTGGGAATCTCCGCTACCGTGAATTCACCCACATACATGCTGGTCAATGAATTTGCCGGTCGTATTCCCCTGTATCATGTTGACTTCTATCGCGTCAGTTCTCGGGAGGAAGTCGAGGATCTCGGACTGGAGTACTATTTCTACGGGGAGGGCGTAACGGTGATTGAATGGGCGGATCGTTTCCCGGAAGTTATTCCCCACGGGGCGACAGATATTCGATTCAGTTCACCGTCGGAGGGGGTACGGGAGATCACCGTTCAAACGAATGGGAATGGATCTCCTGGCGATTGAGACAGCCTCCTCCGTCTGCGGGATTGCTCTTTTCCTGGAGGGTGAATTTGAGGGTATGGTCGAGTCAGAATTAGGTCGTGAGCACGCCGAGAAACTTCCCCTTTTCTACGAGGAATTGAGAGATCGCCACGAATTCAGCCTACCGACACTCACCGGTATTGCCGTATCCATCGGCCCTGGGTCATTTACGGGATTGCGGATAGGCTTGAGTTACGGCAAGGGATTAGCCTACAGCGCGGGTATTCCCCTGGTGCCTGTCCCAACGCTCACCGCTATGGCAATGGGGACCGGAAAGAAGGAAGGGAAGCTGAGGTGTCTTCTCCATTCGCACAAGAACGTTGTGTACAGCCAAGATTTTCTTATCTCAGATGGATATCCTATTGAGCAGAAAAACCCAAAATCGGGGACCTGGGAGAAAGCCTTGCAGACTCTCCCGAGGGACATTTCCATCTGTCAGTACGGTTGTGATCATCTTCTGCAGGCTGAATCCGGTCTGGAAATGAACCATGCGGCACCCTCCGCAAGGTGTGTCGGGGAGCTCTCTCTCCTTGATTTTGAGAAACTGAAGGTTGAGAACTTTTACGAAGTAGCACCCAACTATATATCACCCTTCAAGGTAAGGGCCGCCGGTTCATCAGATCGGTAATAAGGGGAAAGGTTGTAAAAGATAATGGGATTATGGAAATTGGCATTGTATGGTTGCTTGGTTCAAACGGGATAGGGAAAAGCTCCAGACGGCGGGAAGAAAGTCGATTCCTGATGGACTCTGGGAGAAATGTCGCAAATGCGAGGAGATCCTTTATGCCAGGGAACTGGCCAAGGCATTATGGGTTTGTCCCCACTGTCATTACCACTTTCGTCTCCGCCCGGCTGATTATATGAAGATGCTTCTCGATGACGGCAAGTTCGAGGAGCTCAATCCCGGTTTGAAATCGGGAGACCCCCTTCATTTCAAGGCCAGAAAGAAATATACCGAACAGTTGGAATCCGCGATGGCCAAATCAGGGACCCTGGATGTTCTGTCAACAGTTCAAGGGTCAATGGACCATCGGAGTCTGGTTTTATGTATCATGACTTTCGATTTCATCGGAGGAAGCATGGGATCTGTGGTGGGTGAAAAACTCTCCCGGGCCATCGATCACGCCCTGAACAGCTCCCTGCCTCTTGTCACCATTTCAGCCTCCGGTGGCGCCAGGATGCAGGAAGGGATCTACTCCCTCATGCAAATGGCCAAAACATCGGCCAAGCTCGCCCGCTTTTCCGAGTCAGGCGGGATGCATGTCTCTATTCTCACGGATCCCACGACCGGTGGCGTCACGGCGAGCTATGCCATGCTGGGCGACATTATCCTGGCTGAGCCAGGAGCATTGATCGGATTTGCGGGTCCCAGGGTCATCAAGCAGACGATAGGGGAGGACTTGCCAGAGGGATTTCAGAGAGCCGAATTCTTGCTGGAAAAAGGATTCGTTGACCGCATTGTGCACCGCAAAGAGATGAAAGAGGTGTTGGGCCAGATATTGGATTTTGCTCATGGCTGAACCCCTTATTCTTATCACTAATGATGACGGAATCTATTCCAGTGGCATTCTTGCGCTGCAGCAAGCAGCTGCGGCCCTGGGGAAGACGGTGGTCGTCGCTCCGGAAACGGAGAGGAGTGCCGTAGGCCATGCCATCACGATTTCGAGTCCCATTCGAATCAGGGAGGTTGACAGAAGGAACGGATTCTCCGGTTTTGCCGTCGACGGCACCCCGGCAGATTGCGTCAAACTTGGCGTAAGGAGTCTTCTGCCCCGTCTCCCCGATGTGGTGATGTCCGGAATAAATAGAGGTGCGAACGTGGGAGTGAGTATTCTATACTCGGGAACAGTATCCGCTGCAACGGAAGGCGTCCTCATGGGAATCCCATCGCTGGCGGTTTCACTGGATGCGTGGGAGGATCCAGTTTATGACTTTGCGGCGAGATTTGCCTCGCGTCTTCTAAAACTCATTCTTGAGAAAGGAATCCCTCCAGGCGTGTCACTCAATGTAAACGTGCCACACGTACCTGAAGAGGGGATCAAGGGGATCCGCCTCACAAGACAGGGGAGAAGCTACTATGAAGAGGATTTTGAGTTGAGAGCGGATCCGAGACAGAGAACCTATTACTGGATGAACGGCCGTCATGTTTCACCTGAAAAGGATCCCGTCCTGGATGACGTGGCCATCCGTGAGAACTATGTTTCTGTCACACCTTTGCACTACAATCTTACGCACGAAGATTCCATTGAATATTTCAAATCATGGGGACTTTCGGAAGACGGTGTCGACTAGACAAACTGTACTCGTGCTCGACTTTGGTTCTCAGTACACACAGCTCATTGCGCGTCGTGTGCGGGAGCAAAGAGTCTATTCGGAGATCGTGCCACACAATATTTCACTGGGTCAGGTCAGGGCTATGAATCCCGCAGCCATGATCCTGTCGGGTGGCCCGTCGAGCGTGTACAGTGATAGAGCCCTTCGTTTTAACGAAGGCATCCTCGATCTGGGAATCCCGGTTCTGGGAATCTGCTATGGACTCCACGTATTGATTCATCATGATGGAGGAAAGGTTCGTTCAAACGGAGGGGGTGAATACGGGTTTGCCAGAATACATCGCGAGGCTTCGAGCAGCTTGCTTGAAGGTATTTCTTCCGAATCCCGTGTCTGGATGAGCCACGGTGACAGAGTGAATGAAGTGCCCGAGGGTTGGTCCGTTACGGCGTGGTCCGACAATGATCTGGTGGCGACCGCCGAGCATACGGCCAAGCCACTTTTTGGAACACAGTTTCATCCAGAAGTGGCACATACGGATGAGGGAAACAGAATCCTGTCCAACTTCCTGTTCAAGATTTCGAAGTGCAGACCCGATTGGACATCAGCCTCTTTTGTTGAGGAGGTAGAGCGTCAAATCCGCGAACGATTGGGAAACCAGACCGTTCTTTGCGGTGTGAGCGGCGGAGTCGATTCCGCTGTCGTTGCCAAACTCCTGTCCCGGGCAGTGGGTGGACAGCTGAGAGCAGTTTTCATAGATCACGGTTTACTACGAAAGAGGGAAGGAAAGTACATTACTGAGACTCTGCAGGGTGGTTTGGGTCTACCCATCGAATACCATGATTTTTCTAAGGATTTCTTGAGGAATCTCAAGGGTGTTATCGATCCAGAGAAGAAGCGAACCATCATCGGTGAGCAGTTCATAAGATCGTTTGAAAAGATTGCCGGGCCCGACAGCCAGACGCGGTTCCTTGCACAAGGGACACTCTATCCGGACGTAATTGAAAGCGGAGGTGTAGACGGCACCGCAGATGTCATCAAGTCCCATCATAATGTGGGCGGACTTCCGAAAGACCTTGATTTTGTGTTGATGGAACCTCTGAGGGATTTGTTCAAGGATGAAGTGCGCACAGTGGGGAGGGAATTAGGTCTTCCGGAGGAGATTCTGGGCAGGCATCCGTTTCCCGGCCCCGGTCTGGCGGTACGGATAGTGGGTGAGGTAACCCCGGAGCGCCTTTCCATCCTGCGCGACGCGGACGAAATCTTTATCAGCTTCCTGAAGGAAAAAGAGATATATGATGAAATATGGCAAGCATTCTGCGTGTTGGTACCGATAAAGACCGTTGGTGTAATGGGTGACCAGAGAACGTACGCGAACCTTATCAGTCTCAGAGCCGTCACCAGCGCTGATGGAATGACGGCGGATTGGTACCGCCTCTCCCATGAGAATCTGAACGAAATCTCGAATCGAATCGTTAACTTTGTCCCCGGAGTCAATCGTGTGGTTTACGATGTGACGTCGAAACCACCGGGAACTATTGAATGGGAGTAGTTAATGAATCAATCATCACCCTCGGCTGTGGAGTGAAACTATGTGCGGAATCATAGGATATATCGGACAAAAGGATGCCGTTCCCGTGATCCTGGCCGGTCTTAGACGGCTGGAGTATCGGGGATACGATTCGGCAGGAGTGGCTTCCGTGTGCGAAGGCGCCATTCATCTGATAAAACGAAAGGGAAAGGTGAGTGATCTGAACCGGCTCATTGAGGATTCAAACCTCAAAGGAAGTCTCGGCATCGGACATACCCGGTGGGCTACCCACGGTGTTCCGAGCGACGAGAATGCCCATCCTCACTGCGACGCATCCGGGAAAATTGCTCTGATACACAACGGAATTATTGAGAATTACGACAGTCTCAGAACTGTCCTTTCAAATGAAGGTTTCCGGTTTACCACGGACACGGACACCGAAGTTCTGGTACAGCTCATAGGGAGGATCTACTCATCGGATTCCCTGACGCTGCAGGAAGCCGTTCAGATCGCTTTGCAGGATGTTGTGGGGACGTACGGGATTGTCGTCGTTTCCTCGGATGAGCCCGATACGATGGTTGCCGCCCGGTTGGGCAGTCCCCTTGTCCTGGGTGTCAGCGAGAAGGAGTATGTTGTTGCTTCCGATGCCTCGCCTATCATAGAACATACTCGGGACGTCGTCTATTTGGATGACGGGGATCTTGTGGCGATTCACAGGGACGGCTATGAGATACACCGGATCAAGGATAACCATATTGTCAATAAGGAGGTGGAGCGGATTGAGTTTGATCTTGAGGAAATTGAAAAAGGTGGTTTTCCTCATTTCATGCTGAAGGAGATCCATGATCAGTCCCACACCATAGTGGACACGTTGAAGGGCCGCATTGTAGCCAGTGAGTGCCGAGCTCATCTGGGCGGTATACAGGATTACGTTTCTTTCATCCAGGGTGCTCATACCTGTTATGTCACAGCCTGCGGAACATCCTGGCACGCCTCCCTGATAGGGGCCTATCTCCTGGAAGAATATGCCAGGTTAAATATGAAAGTGGAGTATGCTTCAGAATTCCGGTACCGCAACAGCGTGATTGACCAGGACTGTGTTGTCGTGGCAGTGAGTCAATCGGGCGAAACGGCGGACACGCTGGCTGCCGTCAGAAAAGCGAAGAATTCCGGAGCTCTTACTGTTGGCATTTGCAACGTGGTCGGAAGTTCCATCGCAAGAGAAACGGATTGCGGCATATATACCCACGCGGGGCCGGAGATTGGAGTAGCATCCACAAAAGCATTCACCTCGCAGGTGGCTGTTTTCATCCTCATGGTCCTTCAGTTCAGGCGAGCTCGAGCAATGCCGCGGAGCGAGGCCGAGAAGATCTGCGAGGCCATCATGAACATGAGTAACCATGTTGACGCAGTGCTGTCAATGAGCGAAGAAATAGGAACCATCGCGAGAGAATATCAGGATGTTCACAACTTCCTCTACCTTGGACGAGGGCTTAATTTCCCGGTGGCCCTCGAGGGAGCGCTGAAACTGAAGGAAATTTCCTATATTCACGCGGAAGGGTATCCCGCTGCAGAGATGAAGCACGGTCCTATCGCACTCATTGACGAAAAAATGCCCGTGGTGGTACTGGCACCCAAAGATCAGACCTTCGAAAAGGTCATTTCGAACATTCAGCAAGTTAGGGCCAGAAACGGGAGAATCATCACTGTGACCGATTATCCATCGGATGAACTCATGAAGCTTTCTGATCATGTCATCCAGGTACCGAGAGTTCACCGGGTCGTATTTCCCTTACTGGCTGTCATTCCCCTTCAGCTTCTTGCCTATCACATGGCCGTGCTGCGGGGGTGTGATGTGGACCAGCCCAGAAATCTCGCAAAAAGTGTGACAGTTGAATAGGAAAAGGCCTTGAGAAATTCCGGCACGCCCAAGCCTGTTGGTCTGTATAGGACTCTATTCGTCTGGTTCTGTTTGGGGATCTCTACTCAAATTGGCGCCACCGGCAGGGACATTCGTCCAGAGATACTGACTCAGGAGAGGAAGAGTAAATCGACACTCGATCCTGTTTTGAGAACCAGATCCAAACTCTTGTTTGAAAAGGGAATCGAACATTACAATGCGGGAAGATACTATAGCGCACTCGATATTTTCCGGCGACTGTCCGGTGAGTCTCAGGCCCAAAATGCGCAGCTTTCCGCATCTTACCTTATGGCCATGAAGTGCCATATCCACGTGGAAAACCACGCCGATGCGCTTGATCTGGGACGGGAATTCCTTGAGAAATTTCCTGCCAGCTCCTACACGGGTTACGTGCATGAGTGTTTTGGAGACATACTTGTCAAGAAAAGACGTTACGCATCTGCGGCCAGGAGTTACCTTGACGCGCGGATTGAATCAGAAAGTGAGTTCCGGGTTAACCGTTTGGACAAAAAACTGAAGCATCTGGCTGAGGGCTTCTTGAAAAATGAGGAAATTGACGATCTCCTCATTTTCGAAACGGACCTGGCGAACCGCTCCATTCTCACACTCATGATGGCCAGTGCGTTGTTGGCCGAAGGGAACTCCAATTCGGTTGCCCTTGCGCTTCTGAGAATGGATTTGGAAGTCCTTCCTCCGAGTTTCCGGGAGATCTACGAGAGTTTGAGAAAACGGATATACGTCCAGTCACGGGAATCCGTTGTCGTAGGTGCCGTTCTGCCACTTACAGGCTATGACGAAGAAATGGGCAGAGCCTTTCTTGACGGACTTCAGGCCGCAGTCGAGGTCATGAAAGAGAGAATGTCGCGCTCCATCATCTTGGAAATAATGGACAATGGGGGCGATAATCTGAGGACGGCGTCAAGTGTCAAGACGCTGGCTGCAAACCCCAACGTGGTAGCCATTGTCGGTCCCATTTCCTCCGTGAATGCAGTGACCGCTTCTGCGGCTCTCCAGCAGTCGGGAGTTCCCTTACTTATTCCCGTTTCCCCTCAAGTTGGCTTGAGCATGTCAGGCCACAATGTCTTTCAGATGAATTCAGATCTGCATAAGCAGGGGCGCTATGTGGCCGAATACGCGGTTCGGTCTCTTGGTCTTGACAGATTGGCGGTCGTGGCCCCGGCAGATCGTTTTGGCAAGGGACTAGCGGACGGCTTCGTCGGGCGTGGAGACGAATTGGGGGCAAAAATTGTTGCCGTGGAGTGGTATTCGGGAATACCCGTTAACCTGAGCAAACAGTTTGATTCTCTCAGAAAAATCGCGTTTGAGCTTCTGGCTCTTGAGCCGGACACATCGGGCAGAGACTTCAGATTGGACTCCCTTGACAATATTTTCGTGATTACGGAAAAGGACTTCTTTCCCGATGAAAGTTCATCAGGGGAAGAACTCACTCCCGCAGATTCAAGTGAAATTGCGCTATCGAGTATCGATGCCATCTACTTTCCCATTCATTTGGGAGACATCAACTATGTGGCTTCACAGTTTTCGACATACAATCTGGATGCTCTACTCCTGGGTAATACCAACTGGTATGAACCGGAAGTTCTGGGTCAACAGCTGATCGGGCCAAATGTGGAGGGCCTGACCATTCTTGTGGATTACGTTGACAACAACCGTCAACGGGTCGAGGGACCGGAGGGACCATCGACTTTCGGAGCACGTGATCGAGACGCACACAAAATGGCGGTATCCGCCTACGATATCATGACCTTCCTGGCGGGTCAGTTTGGCGATGATCCTGACCGTGCCAATGTACTGGAGAACCTCAGTCATTCAGACTCTTTCAGAGGGACTGCAAAAGTCTTCTCATTCACGGATACTCCTCCGAGGGTGAATTCTTCTGCCCTGGTTCTTGAATACCGTGACGGAAGGTTTATTGAGGTTGGACAATTCGATTCTGATTCCTTGCTTTCTAACGGATTGCAATCCCCCTGAGCCTTCATACCGAATATAGAAAAAATATTAAAGTCTTCGACTTCTCAGGCTTCTTTCCATCTGGGCACGTGTTAAGTCTCATGGCCGTGCCCGGGAGAGCCATCCGCATAACATATTCTGACGAGAGGGAGACGCTGGCCCGTTTCCTGGGGATCGATCCCGGCCATCTGGCCTTTGCCATGCAGAAACATTCCGATCAAATTCGTACCGTGACATCATCAGGGCCGGCCGGTGAGTGCGACAGCCTGGTAACGAGCGACCCAAACATTGTCTTGTCCATACAGGTGGCTGATTGCGTCCCGGTTTTTCTGCACGATCCCGTTTCCCGGACAACCGGGCTTGTTCATGCTGGATGGAGAGGAACCGCCATCAGTGTGACCCGCAAAACGGTGGATGAAATGGCTAACCTGTTTGGTTCACGGCCCGAAGAGATCGAGGCGTTCCTGGGACCTTCAATCAGGGCATGTTGCTACAAGGTTGAAGAGGATGCAGCCTCCCGATTCTCTGAACAGTTTTTGGAGCAGCGGGACGGGAATCATCTATTCTTGAATCTGGCAAAAGCGAACCTCCAGCAGCTCACGGAAGGCGGAGTCCTGCGTGAAAATATCAGGGAAGACGACCGGTGCACCTTTTGCCACGGAGGGGGATTTCAGTCCTATCGCAGGGATGGCCACCGGGCAGGCAGAATGCTCTGCCTGATGAGTGCCACATAGTCTCTTTCCTGGTGTGGGAGCGAGAATGCCATGCATAAGTTCTCAAGGAGATTTTCATATTGACGCCGGTTGAAGCGGCAATTCTGGGAATACTCCAGGGTGTAACCGAGTTTCTCCCCATCAGCAGTTCAGGGCATCTCGTGGTTGCGGAGGAACTCATGAGAGTTCAGTCCCCGGGAATCCTGTTCGAAGTTGTGGTACACCTGGGTACACTGATCAGCATTCTGATAGTGTTCAAGGAAGAGATAGGAAAACTGTTAAGAAACTGGTCAACTGGAGAGTCGAAAGCCATGTTTGGATATCTTATCATAGGGACGATTCCAGTTGTTATTTCCGGTTCAATCTTCAAATCCCAACTGGAGTCGGCGTTCGAAGATCTTCGGCTTGTGTCATTTGCGTTCCTGTTAACGGGATTCGTTTTGATTCTTACTGCTTTCGTCTCCTCCCGGACAGCGCAATTGGACAAGGGAAAATCGACGGTCATTGGATTGAGTCAGGCCTTCGCCTTGATTCCCGGCATTTCCCGGTCGGGAATGACGATCAGCACGGGTTTGTTCCTCGGGATAAATCCGGAAGAATCGGCTCGTTTCTCGTTCCTTCTTGCGGTTCCGTCTCTTTTCGGTTCAGGGGTGATTATGACACGTGACTTTCTTACTTTTGGAGCGGGTAAAGAATCGCCACTCGTACTGGCCGTTGGATTTGTAACCTCCGTCCTCATCGGGGTTGTGGCGTTGAGATTCTTGCTCCATATTTTGGTCAGGGGAAGGTTTCACTGGTTTGGGATTTACTGTCTGATCGCGGGCATCTCGTCAATGTGGATTTGATATGAATGCAGTTGGAATCGGATTCATCGTATATCTGGTTGGAATACTTGTCGTCGGAATTTTCACCGCCAGACTTGCCAGAACCCTTCCTGATTTTCTTCTGGCCGGTCGCCGGCTGGGTCCCTGGGTGGTTGCACTTTCCGAGAGGGCGTCGGCGGAGAGTGGCTGGATGCTTCTCGGTTTGCCCGGTCTTGCCTTTGCCTATGGACTGGGTGATCCTTCCGGGACCAGACTTGAGCCCGCGTTCTGGACCGGGGTGGGAGGAGTGTGCGGAGTGGCCCTTTCCTGGTTTGTTGTGGCCAGAAAACTGAGAGAGGAAAGCGAACGTCTGGGTGCGTTGACGCTTCCTCGATTCTTCGAGCTCTCGTTCGGCCGCAGGGATCCCCTGATCCGCTTCGTAGCCACCGGAATCATTGTCTTCTGTTTTACTTTCTACATCGGAGCACAGTTTGACGCCGCAGGAAAATCTCTGGAACAGACGTTCGGCTGGAGCCACACAAGCGGTGTGTTGATTGGAGCAGCCGTCATCGCTTTCTACACATTGATGGGGGGCTTCTTCGCTGTCGCGTGGACCGATTTTGTCCAGGGATTTATTATGCTGGTGACCCTGGTTGCTCTGCCGCTGGTAACACTTTCCCATCTGGGAGGCTGGGGAGGTCTGACTGCAGAGATTAGCGCAATTGATCCGCAACTCCTTTCCGTCTCCGGAGGGAGAACGGGTTGGACTCTCCTCGCCGGTATTCTGGGTGGTTTTGGAGTGGGCACAGGGTATTTCGGTCAACCACACATCCTGGCACGCTATATGAGTATTCGTTCCGCCGAAGAAATCAAGATCTCCCGAGCCATTGCCGTTGTATATTCCATTCTGACGTATGGTGGGGCCATACTGATGGGAATGGTGGCCCTTGCGGTTTTCGGCGAAGGCTATTTCGAGGATCCGGAAAAAATGATGCCTGAGCTGGCCTTGACCATTTTCCCCGCATGGTTTGCGGGGATCCTGATTTCCGGGGCGCTGGCGGCAATGATGTCAACGGCTGATTCCCAACTTCTTGTGACAACGTCGGTTATTTCAGAGGATATTTATCATCAGACCATCAATCGCAACGCGAGTCAGAAGCGGCTGGTGGGGCTCTCTCGGATGGTTACCTTATTGATAGGCGGTGCCGCTATTCTTCTGGCCCAGAATCTGCCAAGTTCCATATTTGACAAGGTGCTTTTCGCATGGGGAGGACTGGGGGCTGCATTCGGTCCCGCCCTCGTTCTGACATTGTGGTGGCGGGGAACCACGCGAAACGGCGTGCTTGCCGGTATGATAACGGGATTTCTGACCGTCATGGTATGGGAAAATTTTCTGGAGGGGACAGGATTGTATTCCCTTGTACCCGGTTTTCTTCTTGCTTTTCTTACAGCCGTACTTGTATCAACCATGGATTCGAAAGGTAGGCGTGTAAGCGAGTAATGGGGAAAAATCTGATTGAAGCGGTCAAAACGGTGAAATCGGGAAGAATCGACCCGGTCTACTTTTTGAATGGCGATGACTTTTTCCTCCAGCATTTTTTCATTCAGGAGCTGGAAAAGACGTTGAAGAAAGAATCTGACCCAGAGAAACTCTATCTGGATCCGGACGAGGGAGACTACCCCTCAATTCTCATGGAATTGAACACCGTCTCCATGTTCCCTGAGCCAAAACTGTTCATTCTCCGCAATCCGGGGACTATTGCGGGCAAGAACCGTAAGGAATTTCTCGATTACTGCCGCTCACCGAATCGTGACAACTGTCTGGTCATTGTCATAGATAAATATGATCCCAGGGTAAAATTGGTAAAGGAGCTGTCCCATATTGTGGGGAGTATCACCGTCTCAACACCGTTTCCGGAAAAAATAGGAATCTGGGTCGATTACTTTCTCAAACAATTCAATCTGACTGCGACAGACGATGCCATCGACAGTCTGCTGGAGCTCTCCGGTGATTCCGTATTCCACCTCTATAACGAGATGCAGAAAATAGCTCTGGGAGTCGAGGAGAGCTCTGTTATTGAGAAAGAAGATGTCATTCGCTATGCGGGTTGGAAGCGCAGCTATTTTCCTTGGCAGCTCCTCGATGCTATCGGTGAGCAGAATCTTGACGACGCACTCCTGATCGGAAAACGCCTCCTGGATCAGGGATTGGAAGTATCCGTGCTTATCTCTCTCATGACAACGATGTTTCAGGAACTTCTGTTTTCCCACATGGAAGACGGAAGTGGGAAGGGTAATGTGCACCAATTCCTCTGGCTGAGCAGTAAGGTGAAGAAGAAATTGCCCCAATACAAGAGGGTCTATTCCCGGATCAGGATCAATCGTATTTTCCGTCATCTGGCCTATGCGGACGAACGTGTGAAATCTTCAGGTGGTGACCCCACTGTGATATTGATTCCCTTGATCTACAGAATTACCATGAATCGTGACTGAGAAACATCAATACAGTGACGAAGAACTGATTGGCCGTTTTCAGAAAGGGGATGAATTTGCCTACCTGGAACTTGTGAAGCGATATCGCAACAGGCTCATGAATTTCTCCTACCGTTTCCTGGGGAGTAAAGAAGACGCCGAAGACATTGTACAGGATACATTTGTGAAGCTGTACACTCACAGGCATTTCTATCGGGACATTGCAAAATTCTCGACCTGGATTTATACGATTGCTGCGAATCTGGCAAAGACGGAGTTGCGGAAAAGAAAGCGCCGGAAGGTGTCCTATCTCAGTCAGATGGGGACCGAGGAGAAGGATTTTGACCTCCCTACCAAGGATACGACCGATGATTACACCGAAGGCAGGTTCACGGAAGCGCAGATTCAGGATGCCATACAAGAACTTCCACTCCATTTCAGGACGGCCGTTATTCTGCGAGATATTCAGGAACTTTCGTATGAGGAGATTAGTAATATACTCGATGTTCCCCTGGGAACAGTAAAGTCGAGAATAAACCGTGCAAGATTGCAGCTACAGGAAGAACTAAGGCATGTCAAAGAAAAAAGGAGGACATCCATTTGATGAATTGTTACGAGTTTCAGGACTATATATCGAGCTACATAGAAAAAGAGTTAAGCCTATTACACATCAAGCGGTTCGATCGTCACCTGGAGACCTGTCCCTCCTGCGAGAACGCATATGAGGGCGTTCTCTCCGTTTTCCAATCCCTGAGGGAATCGGAGAGGGTAGCCGTTTCCAGTGGCTTCAACGCAAGGCTGAGTTCACGGCTTGAAAAATCTGTAAATAGACCCACGAGACGGTACTCCCGGTACTATCAAGGGGGAAGAATACTTGGATTTGAGCCGAGATACGCACTCGCCTCAGTGGCCGCCCTGGTCTTGATCATTGTCCTTTCTGTTGGCCTCCTTCCCGAGAAGGAAGGCGTACCCTCGGGGAATCCCATTCCTCTTTCCACACGGCGGGATGTCACCACCTCATCCGACCGGACTGAATTGAAGACGCCGGCTTCTTTTCAGGGTGAATTCGCCGGTGATTCGAAGGATGATTCCACAGATGCTCCCCAGGACGTTCCCGGGCCGACACAGAATTTCGATGATCGGATAAGATTGGTGAAAGACCGACAATAAGTTTTTTCCTCCCGGTCACCATACTTTCATTTTATCCGCTCCTTTCTTAATTTCAAATAGTGAGCTTTGTAAAGCGAATTACATCTTCTTCATTTTCAACGATTCTCGGAATTCTACTGGCCTCGGCTTTCATGTTCATGCTTTTCGTTTATCCCAATCCCGTTGGTCTACCCTTCACCCTCCTTAGACTGTCCACGATTGCCCTCGTCGGCTACCTCTTTTTCCAACTCTTTTCCGCGACTCCCAGGCGAGAACGGGTTAACCTGGGAACTGGGTCTGATGTCGCACCACCCGAGACGCGGGATATGCATAAGAAGGAAGAGGGGAGTCTGCAAGAGGCAATCCAGGTTGTCCTTGATCTGTTTGCCGCGTCCTTCCCGGAATTCTCTGCATCCGCCTATTTGTTAAATCGTTCGAAAAAGGAGCTTGTGCAGTGGGCATATTGCGGGGAGAAAGACTCTTTTCGACATTCTCTCCCTCTGGAGAACAGCGCAATCCACAATCTGCTCGTGAGCAATCACCCGGAGTTCATTACCCCCCTGGAGGGAGGGGATGTTCTCTCCAGTCTATTCCGGGACAACGAAGACCTCTCCCCAAGTACGGCCGTCCTCTCAGCACCTATTGCCACAGATGGGGAGCACGAAGGGATCCTGCTTATCGAGGCGGACCAGTTTGGCGATTTTGATGAGGATCACCGTTCCATCTCTTCTCTTTATGCAGACCTGCTTGGTCTTGAACTCCGCCAGTATGACGTCCGGTCATCTCTTCGCTCCGATCACCTGTTCTACTCACAGATCGAGGCGTATCAAAATGACCTTGACATTGACCGGCCGGAAGATGAATTGATAACCTCCATGGTCAGGTTTTGCAAAAGACATTTTTCATTCGATAAGATAACCGTTTCTCTCCTGGAAGAGCCCAAGTCGGATAAGGCCATTATTCGTGGTGTTTCCGGTTTCACCAAGGATGTAGATCTCGACGATTCCTTCTCTGTCTCCGGATCACTTCACGGAAAGGTAATCTCCCAGGCGACTCCGGTAGTTGTTGACGATCTCTCAACGGATCAAAGTACGGAAGGCAGATTCATCAAGGGTGATCTGAAGGAGCACCCGTTCCTCTCATTCCTGGGTGTCCCAATACGGAATAAGGAGGGAGTCAAAGGGGCACTGGCTATCGAGAGCTTTGCTCCCCATCAGTACAGCAAGTCTGATCTGCTGAATCTTCAGGTCTTGGGCGAAAGGGCAGGTGTTCTCCTTCGCTGGTGGGAGAATTATGCCGCGGTACGAGAAGCTTCAATGAGAGATGGTCTGACAGGACTCCTGAACCGTGGAGCCTTCATGGAACGTTTTGAGGGAGAAATCAGTCGGGCCGACCGGTACCAGGAAAACCTCGTCCTCGTGATCCTGGACCTGGACAAATTCAAGCGAGTTAACGATAATCACGGTCATCTTTACGGTGATTATGTGATCATGGAGTCGGCGAATTCCATGAGAATGAGTGTCCGGAATATCGACCTTGTGGCACGCTACGGAGGTGAGGAGTTCGCCATCGTTCTGGTTAATGCCACCAAGCAGGGAGCCAACCAGACGTGCGAAAGGATAGTCAGCAATATTGCCACTCGAGACTATCTCAAGGATAACATTTCCATCCAGATGACCATAAGCGCAGGGGTCTCCGAGTTCCCCTCGGACGGCACTTCCCCCAGGGATCTCATCGAGAAAGCCGATGAGGCAATGTATGAGATTAAGAGAAAAGGGGGGAACGGTGTCATTTTTGTATCTGACGACCCCTCCTGAACCCGTGTCGTCCTCTTCTCATAATCCTCTCAATCTGGCTGATTCCACGGGGAACCTGTGCGGATAGCCAGACAGCTCCTTCTTCTGTCATCAAGACATCGTCCTCAATGCGTATCCCCATCCCCCGGTACGCTTCCGGAAAGCTGTCATCGTTTTCCGGGATATAGATACCGGGTTCAATGGTGAAAACCGTACCCACTTTAATGAGAGCTCCCCTGCCTCCCACATCGTGTACATCCAGTCCCAGCCAGTGAGAAACACCATGGAGGAGATACCGGTCAAATCCCTTATTCCGTAGGTAGTTCTTCGCGATACGCGTTAGATCGCCCAAGGTCATTCCGACTTCCACGGAATCGAACACAGTCTGCTGAACCTTGAGAACATAATTGTAGATTTCCTTCTGCTGAGGCGTGAATCTGCCGTTCACCGGAATAGTGCGAGTAATGTCAGCAGTATACATCTTGTATTCGGCACCGACATCTATGAGAAGAAGATCCCCGTTTCTCATCAATCGATCGTTCTCGGTGTAGTGAAGAATGGTGGAGTTGGGGCCCGAACCGACAATTGAGGGAAATCCTGGACGTTTACTGCCAAGATCTGAGAACACAAATTCGATGATTGCCTGTGAATTGTATTCAAATTGTTGTGGTTGGGTGCGGGTCATCGCTTCCTCAATGGCCTTTCCCGTGATTTCAACGGCCTTTATGAGGAGTTCAATTTCTTCGGGGGATTTGACGTGGCGCAGCGGGTGGATGATCGTCCCCGCGTCAACGATAACGATCCCGTCGGGAACTGATCCCGGGAGTTGGCGGCTGACTGTGGGTGAATTCTCTCCATTTCGCAAGTCCATGCGATTGGTGAACAGGGTGTCCACGTGGGGAATAATCGCCTCAAGTACCGTTTCGAACGAATCCGAGATGGCAAAGGCCTGGAAACCCAGCGAATTTCTTGCCCCGTACTCACCGAGTCGCTTCCCATTCCATCTTTCCCACCTCGGATCCCGGGGTTTGGCAAAGATGATTTCATTTTTGAAGGGAAGCTCCTCGAATTCGGACATATCGCGCCCGGTGAGGATAAGTCGAGTGTCTTGCTCGGGATGACCCGTCAGGTACCAGAAATCGCTGTCGGGCCGGAATTCGTGATTCACATCTCCATTTCTCCTGTGGACTTCAGAGGTGAACAGTACCAGGGCGCTTCGTGGTCCAAGTTTATCCCGGACGACGAGTCTTCTCTGCCTGAACGGTTCGATGTCCAGGGAAAGCAGGGTGCTCGCCAGAACCAGAATACTTACTATAGAATGTCCAGTCATGAATTTCTCCTGATAGGTGATTCGGTCCTAACCTGATAAATCAGGTTTAATAGGCGGAGAAAATTCGGTAATTTTACTGTGATATTTCAAGGGATAAGTTGAGTTTCTTCAAAAGGGAATGGTAAGCTGCAGGTTTAGCAGGTTTTCAATATTCGGGGGCACACTTTGTCTATTCTTTTTTGCCACCTGTTCCACTCAGCCTTCGGCCAGGCCGGAAATCACAGAACCTGAGGTTTCAGGATCCGAAAGTTCGCTGGCTGCAGTCAATCCGGAGGCCCTGAAGCACTTCATGGATGGAGAAATGCTTCTGGTCCAGGGGAATTATCCCATGGCGATCTTAGAGTTTCAGGATGCACTGATTTATGATTCTTCTGCTCCGGCAATTCTAACGTCCCTTGCCGAGGCCTACATGAAACTGGGAAAGTTTGAGAGGGCGGAGGCCCATCTTCTGGAAGCCATTTCCCACGCGCCGAAGAACCGGGAGGCCCGGGAGCTTCTGGGGCATCAATACTTGATTCGGGGACAGGTAGACAAGGCCGAGAGGGAGTATGAGCTGTTAAAGGAGTTCTATCCCGCCAGCAAGGAATTCTCGTACGTGTTAGGCGAAATCGCTCTGAGAAAGGGGGAGCTGGAAAGCGCACAGGAACAGTTCTGGAAGATCTATCAGGAAGACACCATGGAAGTTCGGGCGCTTCAGCGGGCTGCTGGAATTGCCAGAGACAGGGGTGATCTCAAGTTTGCTTTTGAGGCATTCGAAATACTGACGGACTTTGACCCCGAGAACGCTCAGTTCTGGCGCGCTTACAGCGAGCTGGCAGTAGTCCTGGAGCGATACCAGAGCGCAATCTCAGGACTCGAACGGCTGACAGATCTGACGAGTGACGACCCACAGATTCTGGAAAGGCTTGCCATAGTCTATTTTGACAACAATGAAGTGGAGAAGGCCGATTCGGTTCTGCACCACCTCTACGATGACGGGCACAAATCCCCGGGTGTCTTCTACTACCTCGGGAGGATCGCCATGAGCAAGGAGGAATATGAGACTCTCGAATCCCAGTCTTCTGAATTCATCGAGAGCTTTCCCCATGAGCGCTCTGGTTACACTCATCTGGCGATGGCTCGCATCAATCTGGATAAGACCCTGGGTGCCATATCAACCCTTCTCAAGGCGCGAGAGCTCTTTCCCGATGACTTCGCGGTAAACTATCTCCTGGGTAACAGCTACACGATCGAAGAGAATTATCTGCTTGCGAAGGAGAGTCTGTTATCCGCGTTGAAGATCGAACCGGAGTCCAGGGTGGCAAAGCACCTTCTCGCCACGATTTACAACCACCTGGAAGAGTGGGAATCATCAGATGGGCTGTATCGAGAGCTGCTTGAGGGCGAGGGAAATGACAGTCAAGCCCTGAACAATTACAGCTACACGCTGGCTGAGAGGGATGTCAAGCTGGATTCCGCTCTTCAGATGGCTCAGAAGGCAATCGTCTTCGAACCTGAGAACCCGGCATATCTTGACACAATCGGATGGATTTATTTCAAAATGGGGGAATACCAGAAAGCTCTTCAGTACATTGAAAAATCTCTGAATCTTGAGGACGACAATTCGGTAGTTCTTGAACATTTCGGCGACGTTCTTGTGAAGTTGAATAGAAATGATCTGGCGCGGGAATACTACCAGAAAGCTCTTGAGATTGATACCGGCAACCAGCGACTTTTGGAAAAAATAGAGAGTGAGTGAGATCAGGAAAAGTACCCCCAGGATTTCCGCTGTCATTCCCGTGTACAATGAACGGGATTCAGTTGCGGAACTTATTGAAGAACTCGTGTCTGTTCTTGAAGATGGATACGACTATGAACTTATTTTCGTCGATGATGGGAGCACTGACGGATCGTTGGAACGCTTACAGGAAGGGGTCCGGTCACATGAAAACCTGACGGTCATCAGGTTCTTGAGAAATCACGGAAAATCCGCCGCGCTCTCAGCAGGGTTCCAGAGAGCCTCCGGTGAGTTCATTGTTACACTGGATGCCGACCTCCAGGACGATCCTCATGAGATTCCCAGGCTGGTGAAACTTCTCGAAGACGGCTACGATCTCGTTTCCGGTTGGAAAAAACACCGGCAGGATCCCGTTTTCAGGCGGCTCTCTTCCAAATTCTTCAACTTTAGCACCCGAGTTGTGACGGGAATCAAAATACACGATTTCAACTGCGGTTTGAAAGCGTACAGGAAAAACGTGGCAAAGGAATTGGATATTTACGGGGGTATGCACCGGTATATTCCCGTGCTGGCTGCAAAAAAAGGATTTCGAGTGAGGGAAGCCGTTGTGAATCACCGGCCCAGAAAATTCGGGGCGACCAAATATGGGGCTGAACGGTACTTTCATGGTCTGTTTGATCTGCTGACCGTCCTTTTCCTCAGCCGGTACACCCGGAGGCCCTTGCACCTTTTCGGGATATTCGGCCTCCTGAGTTTCTTGGTGGGATTTGGTGTTAACCTCTGGGTTCTGTATCTAAAATATGGTGTCGGGGATCCCTTTCGGAAACATATGGCCCTCCTCGTTTTCGGTGTATTACTGTTGATTCTGGGTGTGCAGTTTGTTTCCATTGGACTTCTGGGTGAAATGATTGCCCAATCACGCACTCGCGGCGGGAAAATTATCCAGGAGGTCATGGACAAGGATAGCCCCAGGATGTAGGTCGATTTACCATCACTACTTCTCAATCCAGTTCCTCTTCTCCACCCATTACGATCATAACTCCCGCTTTTAATCGTGCTTCGGAGTTGGGTTCCCTTGTTGGATCGATACAAGCACAGATCATTCCGCATGATCGATTTGAGATGATCATTGTGGATGACGGATCACAAGACGATACTGAGATTGTTGTGAGGGAATTGAAGGCGAGCGTAGATTTTGAGTTACGTTATTTGTCCCAGGAGAACATGGGTCCGGGGGCGGCCAGAAACCTGGGAATGAATCATGCGCGGGGTGACCTGTTTCTGTTTACCGATTCCGACTGCGAGCCCGACCCGGAGTGGGCGAAAAGAATACATGACCAATATGTTGCCGAAGAATTTGATGCGTGCGGTGGTCCTGACGCCTCAAAGCAGGACTTCACCCCTCTCCAGCGGGCGATTGATTTTTCGATGACTTCTTTCCTTACGACGGGAGGTTTGAGGGGCCATGGCTCTCGTGCACTGGCAAGATTCTATCCCCGTAGCCATAATATGGGAATGACACGGAGACTTTACGAAAAGGTGGGTGGTTTCGGAAGTCTCAGGCATGGCCAGGATATCGAACTGAGTCACCGGATCATCAAAAGTGGGGCCAGGGTTATCCACATTCCAGACGCCGTGGTCTACCACCGACGCCGGACGTCTCTCATGCGCTTTTTCAGGCAGG
>JAZGBI010000020.1 GCA_036476315.1 Candidatus Neomarinimicrobiota bacterium
GTACCTGGCCCACCTCCTTGGAGATTCCGTCAGCCACTTCGAGATTCTTTGCGATAAAGGATCGTTCAAGAAGAAGATCCTGGGGCGGATATCCGGTAACGGATAACTCTGGAAAAACAACCAGGTCAACATTCTTCGAAAGAGAGCGACGGTAAAAGTCTAAAGTTCTACTTGAATTAAATTCAAAATCTCCCACAGTTGGGTTAAATTGGCACAGTGCGATTCTCATAGCTTGGGATAAGGTGTTACTTCAATAACGAATCTCGAAGGTGCGGAATTGGTTTTCGAACGGGAGCCATTTCACATTCATGTCTTCGACTGTGGCGCCTCTGGGACCCACTTTCAGTTCTTTGAGGAGGAGGTCGATCTCATCTCGTTTCCCTTCGACCCGTGTTTCCACCGAGCCGGCGGGATTGTTTTTCACCCAGCCGGCAAGATCGAGGTCTTCTGCCCAGCGACGTACAAACCATCGAAATCCCACCATTTGCACGCGGCCAGTAAGGAGAATGTGGGCTCCAGCTTTTTCGCTCATACCAGCTCAAGTATTCTTGAAACTGCCTCTGCCGGAGAATCTGCAGCCTCAATCCCTTTCGTATCCCAGGTATGCAGTCCAACCACGGGTTTCTTCTGACGGAGTGTATGAGCGATTTCTGACAGCGTTCCGTACTCTCCATCGATCGCGATGGCACCCTGGATCGAGTTTGCAATGATAACATTCCTCGCCTCGGCCACGCCCGTGGCAACAGGAATCGTGATGTAACGGTTTGCGGTTTCGCAATGTGCGGTGGGAAGGATCCCTACGACGGTCCCATTCTCCTCAGCCACGCCTTCCGAGACAGCCTCCATAACTCCGCCCAAACCACCGCAGTAAACCAGAACGCCTTTTCGAGACAGAAGCCTTCCCACCTCTCTGGCCATCTTAGAGATCTCGGACGTGCACTTACTCCCACCGTACACACCG
Source organism: Candidatus Neomarinimicrobiota bacterium (assembly GCA_036476315.1). Taxonomy (NCBI): domain Bacteria; kingdom Pseudomonadati; phylum Fidelibacterota; species Fidelibacterota bacterium. Next base: position 962 of record JAZGBI010000020.1, read on the forward strand.
ATTCTGATCTGTGCCGCCTTCACTTAATTGTCCATTTATTATGAGCCAAGAGCCCGGCTCCGAGGAGCAAGGAGCAAGTAGTAAGTATCAAGTAGCAAGTACCCGAAACCAGCGACAAGACTCCAGTATTCAGTATCGAGAATCAAGGTTACGCATTACGAATCCCGCCTACATTTCATTACGGCGGGCAGGCACGTATCATTTCTCCTCCAAAGGAGTTCCTACGGAACAGTTTCCATCTCTCCATTAATCCATTTTTCATTAATCAATAATCAATAGTCAATGATCAATTGAAAATCGTCAATTCTCATCACGTAACAAGAGCCAAGTATTAAGGATCAAGTATCAAGTAACCCGCTTAGACGTTGAACGTTCGACGTTAGACGTTAGACGAATCAGATATCACACCTCACTCTCCAGTTCTCCTCCTCCGCAGGAGACCCTATGGGTCAAAGGAGTTCCTACGGAACAATTCTCCATATCTCCATTACCCCATTTCTCCAATTCCCCCTATCTCCATTTCTCTAATTCTCCATCGCTCCATTAATCCATTTTCACTAATCAATTATCAATAGTCAATTATTAGGGTTCCAGACGATAAATCATCCGTGGGAACGGAATCGTCTCTCGAAGGTGAGGGAGTCCGCATATCCACGCCAGGCACCTCTCGATTCCCAGTCCAAAGCCGGCGTGGGGAATGGCGCCGTACTTCCTGAGGTCAAGGTACCATTGAAAGGCCCGTTCAGACAGGTTCTCTTCTTTGATCCTCCTGGAAACTGTGTCATAGTCATCTTCCCTTTCACCCCCTCCAACGATTTCGCCGAAACCTTCCGGAGCGATAATGTCCATGCCGAGGGCAAGGTTCTCGTCCTTGGGGTCTCGTTTCATATAGAAGGCTTTGATTCCTGCCGGGAATCGATGGACGATCACGGGACGGTCATATTCTTCGGAGATGATTGTCTCATGCTTTCCCCCGAAGTCGCCTCCCCATTCAAACCTTTCCCCCGCTTTCTTCAGAATCTCGACCGCCTCCGTATACGAGATTCTCGGAAACGGGGCCTTGACAGTTTCCAGACGGGAAGTATCTCGTTTGAGTATGTCCAGCTGTTCCTGACAGGTTTGTATGACTCGTTCTGTAACGTATTCTATAAGATTTTCGGCCCATTCAATGTTCTCATCGAGATCGCAGTATGCTATCTCGGGTTCAAGCATCCAGAATTCTGTGAGATGGCGGCGTGTTTTTGACTTCTCAGCCCTGAACGTCGGTCCGAAACAGTAGGTCTTTCCAAATGCCGTGATTGCGGCTTCATTATAGAGTTGTCCGCTCTGGGCTAGATAAGCTTTCTGCCCAAAGTAGTCCGTCTCAAACAGCGTAGTGGTTCCCTCACATGCATTCGCGGTGAGAATTGGAGTGTCGATCTGGACAAACCCGTTGTCATCGAGAAAACTCCGGCACGCCCTGATGAATTCATGGCGAATTCTGAGAATCGCATGCTGGCGTCTTGACCGGAGCCAGAGGTGGCGATGGTCCATGAGGAATGCCGTGCCGTGATCCTTCTTTGCGAGGGGATAGTCGTCTGCAATCTGGTGCACTTCGATGTTTGTCGTCTGCAGTTCGAACCCGCCAATGGCCCGCTCATCCTTCCTGACCGTGCCCGTGACCGAAACTGACGATTCCTGTGTCAGCACCTGTTCCAAGTTGAACACGTTGTCCGGAACCTTATCCGCCAGAACAACACACTGAGTGTACCCGGTACCATCACGCAGAATGAGAAACCAGATCTTGCCACTGGATCGTTTGTTGTATACCCAACCGTGTAACGTAATCTGTTTGCCAACGCGATTGGGTAAGTCTGAAATGTAGCTGTGCTCCAAGGTCACCCCCCTGTCACCACGTTGAGACAATGTCGTTAATGACATCCGTGACTATCTTCCCCACGGCTACTTTGGCGGCAAGTAGTCTCGGATCTCCAATCTCGTCCGGATCCTCACTATCAATCCTGCCATCCCCATCGTTGTCGATGCCGTCGGAAGATATATCTTGACCAAGGCTGTACGGTCCCCAGCCCGAATACTCCTTTTTCAGGACCGTTTTGTCTGTCACGGCATCGTACCATTCGACTTCAATAATAACTGAAAATCGGTACTCGCTCACCTCTTCCTCCACAGTGTACGTGTAGGGAGCATCAGTTATCTTCTTGATGGTTCCCCTGAGAATGGAGTCTGAATTCTCCTCATCCACAACCCGCATAACGTTTTCCTCGATAAACACTTCCGTTACCTCGTCCGTCATCGATTCTGCAATACCAAATTCCGGTGTTTCGTTCACGAAAAGCGGAATGCCGATACTCTTGATGTGCGGAGGGATGGAACCGGTAAACGAATAAAATCCACAGCCTGTCAGGAGACCGACCGTGAAGACGGTTGAGAGTGCGGCGTGCCCGTTAATACCCGCAGTCTTCAATCAATCTTCTTTCTCTCGAAGTCCACTACCTGCTTCACACCCATGATACCG
>JAZGBI010000021.1 GCA_036476315.1 Candidatus Neomarinimicrobiota bacterium
ACCAATCCCCAGGCGTATTTTTCTTCTCTTTTTGTCATTACTAATTCTGTCATTTTTCCCGATTTACCTGCAGCTGAATATGTCGGTTCAGATCAGACAGGCCTTCTTCCACATTCTTAACCCGGTAAATCACGATAGCATGCCAGGCCTTGGAGATCCTATCGAAGATTTCCTGCAAGTACAATGATTGGTCCAAACCTACAATATAGGGTATATGCTCCGCAAAAATCTTCATCCACGAATTGTGTGCAAAGAAATCCACAAACAGTGTATCGCTCAAGAGGTTCTTTCTCAAGGGCATCTATTGAGTCACTTGCATAAAAAGATAATCATTTTGTTTAGAAGTCATAAACTTAATGAATTCCCAGCAGTCGTCCGGATACTGAGTATCGCTGAAGATAACAATATTCTTTGTGTCCCCGTACGTGTAAGGCAGCATGCCTTCTTCGGGGACTGGAATGGGAGTATAACCCCATTCAAATCCTTCAGGAGCAAACCGTTCATAATGTGAGTTTGACCATGGGCCTGTAATATGAAATATCAGTCGACCCATCAAGAAAATATCTTCTTTGAACAAGCTAATTGGCATAAGATCTTTCCTGTATCCTTCACGAAAGAATTCAAACACGCGCTGTCCAGCAGAAGAATTAAGGAAAACCTCTTTCTCAGGGGAGATAAAAGTCCTTCCCTGACTGGCGGAAACGTAGAAGGTGTAAAAATCGAAGTAGCGTTGCCACCATAACGGCGTGATGTTGGGATCAAGCATCCAGATCTGTTTCACTCCGGTGTCGGCAAGGCGCTGGCTTAGTTTTTCTCCGATTTGATAGAAGTCCTCGTATGTTCTCGGTAGATCACACTCCAGGAAGTCGTTAAGAAGCTCTTTATTGTACGCCATCAAAAGTGGATTTCCTTTCCAGGGAAACTGGTAGAATCTCCCATCGGAAGAGATAAACTGTTTGATAAGACTTTCGGGCAATCGTTCATCAACATAATCACTGAAATCGGGAAAAGAGTTGAAGGGGAGTATCACGCCCGCTTCACGATATTGTTCAACGGCCCCTGGCCACATGTTGGAATAGATATCGGGCGTTGTTTTGCCGACAACAGCTGCCAGGATTACTTCCTCACTGGACTGTCCTTCAGGAACAGGCTGAAGTCGAACCGTGCGGTGACTGGTGTCGGCATTCCATAGATTCACCACCTGTCTGGCAAATTCCACCTCGAAAATATTGGAGGCACACCAATACTCGATGTCATCTCCACCACGATCTCTACTGCAGCCTACCAATAAGAGCAAGGTGAGAAGAAGTGGTGGGTAACGTCTCATTGCACAGGCAAAACTATGGACTATCTTGAAAAGAATGCGATATGTTGGCTGGAAGGTCCATAATCTTAAGAACAGCATAAATCTTTGAACCTCTCCTAATCGATCAAGACCAGCGTAAAGGTAATCAGTTCTTATGTAAGACTGTCCAAATGATCTATACTTTGCCCCTCTTCCAGGGTAAATCCTTCCTCCGCAGACCATTCAAACCCGGCATAAACGCTTTCTGTATTGTTAATCGGATGGAACGCATCGATTGCCATGGTAAGTCTATTTGCCCTGGCATCATAAATGTAAGAATATCGTATGAAACGACAAAATGCATGTTTATGGGAAGCGGCCAAACTTTCGGCCTTATACTCCCCCATGATTCATTCTATCATTATTGCCTTCAATGAGCGGAATCGTGTCGTGATAAATGATAAGATCACTGGCGTCCATTTTCATTGAGGCCAAAAACTGGTGATGGCAGCAACCCGATGTTATGTAATTCCTCTTATTGGGGTCAATGATAGCATAGAATCTGGCGAAACTAACAGAAAAAAGGTTCTCTGAATCCCATTCGGCATTCTTATGAATTTTGTCTCTATGGGGAAAACGAAAACTTCGTTCCAACAACATGACTGTGTAGCCATCGATCCGATCGTAGGTTGCTTTTAAGACGGTAAAAGAATGCAATGGCGAAAGCTCCTCTGACGGGAACAGTCATTCCAATGTCGGCCCGGTTCTGGACAAGGTTTTTTTCCATAAAATCATAGAAAAACTCATTAGCAAGAAAGGCATTGCACTGGCATCCAAACGCAACAACTTTTCTGCGGAGCAGAAGCTTTTCCCGCCATCTCCATTTGGTCAGATCCTTGAACCGGCGATATTCCATCCGCGTGTTCACACCGAAAGTAAATCCCTTGTAACCAGAAGCGGCTTTCGCAATGAACTCCAGTCTCCACTCTGGCTTCCAACCGGATTCATTTCGATCCAATTCATGCTTAACATTTGCTTCGATACTCCAATAATCATTTGATCGGAGCAAGATCCCCGACGCGTAGTTGTGTAACCCCAGATCTCGTGAATTGGCGATCCAGCGCTGCTCAGATTTAACATGATACGAGAATTGTGGTGAGATGATTCGAACAAATCTAAGTTCATTCCAGTAACGCCAGTCGCTCTGACCGAAAGCTGAATAAGGGAGACTTGCCCACAGAATGGACATTGTCAACAGACGTCTTAGCCTGGATAATTCATCAGCATTATTCTGATATTGCTTATGTAAAAGAATAATAAACACTTGTACCAGATTAATATTCATTCTGATGAATTATCCACCAAAGGGTCCCGATAAGTCGGGATGAAAACTCATGAATAGATCAGGTTAGTTGGAAAGATGCCATCTTTTATCTAATGTCGGGCGACTCAATCGGGGGAAATCACGAGGAACCCATTTGAACACTGTTTCAAGAAACGGTAGGTTAGCGCAAAAGGGCCATTTTCCGGGTCTGGGTGAAATCACCAATCCTGATCTGATACAGGTAAACGCCACCACTCCCCATCTCCCCCCGATCATCGGTCCCATCCCATGTTACTGACTTATACCCCGGCTGCTCCATTCCCTGAACAAGAGTTCTTACCACTCTTCCAAGAATATCATAGATCGTGAGTACTACCTCAGATCGCTCCGGTAAGTCATACTGCAACGTTGTCACAGGGTTGAAGGGATTGGGGTGGTTCTGGTGTAAGGCAAAAACTCCAGGAATAAGGTCAGTTCTCTCCACGCTGACCCCACTACCGTCGATAGTGAGCGTGAAAGGCCCATTACCCCCTTCCCTCTTCACGATCCCATCTGAGGCCACAACCGTCCAGGTCCCGGTTACGATCTCAACTCCGGCCGAGTACATAACATTCTTGATCTGGTAATAGGGAACTTTCCTTGTGTTAATTGTTGACTCACCAAAGTTGAATATCGACAGTCCCTCCGTTAAGACAAAGCTATATGTTACCGGATATCCGGACTCCTCCCATGCAAAGTAAAGGGTATCCGTCCAGAAATTATCCTGGGTAATTTCGATAGTCGTACTGTCATAGGGGAATATCAGATCGAACGGCTCAGCAGGTTGACTTGCCCGTTCCATACGGTAAATCTTACCATTGAACGTACAGATGTAGAGTTCATTGTCTTTGTCCACACCAAATGATGTAACTGACCAGGGACCCATCTGGAAAAGCTCACTGCTCGTAGGAGGATCGATCCCATTGTAGTCCAATGACCAGACGGTCCCAAACTCAAAGTCACCATAAATGTATTTACCATACAAGGAAGGAATCTGGGATCCGCGATAAACAAACCCACCAATGATGGCCTCGCCCAAGCTTCGGCCATACTCCCAGACGGGCATGGTCAGTCCCGTCGTGTCACATCCTGTCGGTGAAGACGAGGGCCTGTACCGGTCATAGCAATGGGCTCCTTCGACAATATCCCAGCCGTAATTCTGCCCTGCCACGACAATATCTATTTCCTCGTACCTTACGTGCCCCACATCTCCCAACCAGATCGACCCCGTAATGGCATCGAAACTGAATCTCCAAGGATTCCGGAACCCGTAGGCAAAGATCTCCCTACCCATGGAACTATCAGCAAAAGGATTGTCTTCCGGAATGCCATAGTTGTAATCCCCCTGGGGATTATCAACGTCTATTCTCAGGAGAGCACCGAGTAGTGTTTCCAGGTTCTGTCCATTGCCCCCAAGACCTCCGTCACCCATGCCAATGTAGAAGTAGCCGTCCGGACCAAATATGATCTGACCGCCGTTGTGGTGCTCAAGAGGCTGTTGAATGCGAATAATCGTCACTTCACTTTCAGCATCTGCAGAGTTCTGGTCGTTATCACTCACGCTAAAACGAGAGACGATCGTGTACATACTATCTTCATTACCTGGGCGGACATTTGTGTAGTTCACGTAAAAGTATCCGTTGTTCATATGATCTGGGTGAAAGGCCAGTCCGAGAAGCCCTGCCTCCGGTGCCGCATCAAAGACACTGTCTCTGATGTCCAAGAAAACCTTCTTTTCCATGACATTCGGATCATTTTCAAACACGTAAATCATACCTGACTTCTCTACCACAAAGAGTCTATTCGATCCATCAGGAGGATGTTGCAAGTCGAGTGGTTTTTGAAAGTTCAGATTAGGGAAAGCAAGCTCGACTTGAACTTGTGAAATTGACGCGGAAGGCACCAGAAGTGGAATAGTCGCAAGCAATATGTGGTGCCTGATTCGCCAAACACCGGTGGACCTGATCAGTCTCAAGATACCGCCTTTCGATTTTGGCTCAAGAAACTCACTTAACCTCCTCCGGAGGTATGCGATGGCTCAGAGAGTTCGGCTCGATCAAACCCAATGAGAACCTCGTCATCAACCAGAGTTACTGGCGTCGAGAAATTAACGAGAATGGAGTGGATTTGCTCGTCCATTCTTGATGTCAAAAACATCACTAAATATGAATATTTCGACCCAAAATTGTCACACTTGAGTCATTTCGATTTTTCACTTTCGCAGTGATTGCAATAATATCGAGAGTTACTCTGAAAATCCAGGGTACACAAAATTCGCTGGCAAAAACATTATTTGGCCCTGAAGAGAGTTTCAGTTCACTCCTCGTATCAGTAATATAGAAAGAGATTGAGTAGCAAAATCTCAAAAATTGGCGAGAAAATGCGCGGACGGCGCTGACATATCACCCCACACCGGTCTTTTGGGGACTACAATTTCCTGATTTCGTTGGGCGGAGAATTCTGTTGAATACATTGAGCGAACTGCTAGCCCCGGTCTTTGAGTAGGATCACAAGGTCTCCATCATGTGGGGTGAAACAGAATTGTATCCCGAAAACGGTATTATTTGACCTAATCTCACCACCTTCGACACGATTGATGAACTCCCGGAATGGGCTCATTCATGAGAAAAATTTGAGAACTCCTCCAACCTCTTGAACTGTTCTGGGGTATTTCAGGTTCATTTGGTTCAGGTTTGTTTGGTTAGTTGCCAAAGGCTTAGTGTAGATGACACCCCAATTAACATGCTGAAAAGCAGTATATAATATTCGGGATCACCCTGTTGGTCACCGTAAATAAAACCCCTCAATGTTACCGCACATAGCACAGCAAATATGACTGTAGAAAAAGATAGCAGTAGCTGTTTCATTTTCTGTCTCCGATTTAATTGATTGAACTTTGCAGATTTTAATAAAACAAAATCAGAAAATCTTTACAGGAAAGAAGGTGAGAGGGTGGGTGTTACAGTGGCTGGAAGTTATTTGATCAATAGCATCTTGCGGGCCGACAGCTTCAAATATTGTAAAATAGGGCAACACCCCCTAGGGGTTTTTCGCTTCAGGGAGAACTCATTGAAAACCATTAAGCCCAAATCTCAAGCGTATCCCGAAAAAGTGTATCCCAAATTGACTATTATTTGAGCAGGTTTGACTAGCATTGGCAAGATGAACCTCGTCTAGAATATTGCATCTTTGATACTTTTAGATACAAGAAACCCCTCGCGAAGGACGGGTTCTTGTCGGTACTATGCGTGGTTTATTTGGTGGTCGGAGCGGCGCCCCGATTTCATCGGGGGAACCCGCGACAATCGCAAAAGGGTCAGCAGTAGCCGACCCATTGACGTCATCGCGTCGGAGCGGCGGGATTCGAACCCGCGACCCCCTGAACCCCATTCAGGTGCGCTGACCGGGCTGCGCCACGCTCCGAATCACCAGTTTGCAGTCGGCAGTTTGCAGTAGGCAGTCTTACGCATTACGAATTACACATCCCGCCTTCATTTCATTACGGCGGGCAGACACGTATCATTTCTCCAGTTCTCCATGTCTTCTCCCAAGGAGTTCCTACGGAACACTTCTCCGTGTCTTTAATTGTCAATATTCAGTAGTCAATCGGTGTCACGGGTTACCTGACACGAATTACGTATGACTGAGGAGCTCAAGCATCTCTTGAAGCTCTTTCTTTATTGTCTTTATCACATCCCTATACTTTGCTTCAACCAGTGAGCCTTTCGAAGCGACCGACCCGCTGGACTCCAACTTCAACTGGCGACGGGCACCCTCAATAGTATACTTCTCACTGTACAAAAGGTCCTTTATCCTCAGAACTGTGTCAATATCGAACTGCCGGTAAATCCGGTTGCCCGCACGGTTCTTCTGAGGCCGCAAAACAGAGAATTCCGTCTCCCAATATCGTAACACATATTGCTTCAATCCCGTGAGTTCACTGACTTCACTGATAGAATAATATAGTTTCTTGATCTCTGGTTCGGCAGGTGACATACACTTAAAGTTTTACTTGATATTAACAAAATTATCGCCTTGTCACAAGAAATAATTGAGTCTCGCATTTGAACAGAATCTATAAGGAAGGACGGCTAAGAAGGCGGGATCGCAGAGACTTTAGTAGAATAGCAGGGTCGCAAAAGATACAAACCGCTAATTCAGCACGCTTACAGGCGGCCGATAATCGAGGTCAAACGCCTCAGCGACACCCTTGTGGGTGATGTGTCCCTTGCACGTGTTGACCGCCGTCGCAATCTCTCTACGAAGCTCGACGGCACCTGCGAGACCGTTGTTTGCCACGATAAGAAGGTACGGAAGTGTTGAGTTTGTCAATGCCAGAGTTGATGTGATAGGAACGGCACCGGGCATGTTTGGAACACAGTAGTGAATCACACCGTCAACCTCGTAAATCGGAGCTTCGTGACTGGTGGGTTTGCTCGTTTCCACGCACCCACCCTGATCAACGGCCACGTCCACGACGACGGTCCCCTCTTCCATGAGCGAAAGCATATCTTTCGTAACCAGATTCGGGGCCCTTGACCCCACAATAAGGACCGCCCCGACGAGAAGGTCAGTTTTTGGCAGAAGGGATGTAATATTGTGCCGGTTGCTGAAGAGAGTAATCACGTTCTTGGGCATAGTGTCGTCAAGGTACCTGAGACGCTCAAGATTGGTATCGAGAACGTACACCTGTGCTCCAAGACCTGAGGCGATTTTGGCAGCATTCGATCCCACGACTCCACCCCCGAGTACCATCACGGTCGCGGGCTCAACTCCGGGTACGCCTCCCAACAAAACTCCCTTACCGCCCTGCCTAGTTTCCAGGTACTTCGCGCCCTCCTGAACGGCCATTCTCCCAGCCACCTCACTCATGGGCATGAGTAAGGGCAGGGAGCCGTTGGGCAGCTCAAGCGTCTCATATGCCAGGCCAGTTGCTGCGGTGTCGAGAAACCCCTTCGTCAGCTCTTTGGAAGCAGCGAAGTGGAAATAGGTGAACATGATGGCACCTTCCCGAAGAAGCGCAATCTCCCTCTCAGAGGGCTCCTTCACCTTCACGATCATGTCTGATCTGGAGTAAACCGGCTCTATACCGGCACAGATCTCTGCACCGTGAGCTGCATATTCTTCATCGGTGAATCCGCTGCCCACCCCGGCGCTTTGTTCCACCAGGACCGTATGTCCGGCCTCCTTCAATTCGGAAGCACCGTGCGGTGTTACGGAAACTCTTGACTCCTGGAGCTTTATTTCCTTAGGAACGCCGACGATCATCGGGACCCGACTCCCTCCTCGGCTTATTCGAAGAGTGCTTCCTTCCACTTTGAGGGCGAGGCGACCTGGAGAATGATTGTCCCTCCCGTCGTCCATGCGAGTGGGCGTCAAGGCCTTTCGGACGCTCGATGAGTGCTTTCAGGCTTACGTCGAACTTGCCGTAGTCATCAGTCTTGATGACCTTCACCTTGATCTTATCCCCCACGCTCAACTCGTCCTCGACTTTCTCTGTCCGGCTGTGGGAGATCTCGCTGATGTGAAGCAGGCCATCTTTGCCGGGGGAAAACTCCACAAACGCGCCGAAATTGGTGATCCTTTTCACCTCGCCTTCGAAAACCATTCCCACTTCAGGGTCTGTCACCAGAGATTCCACCATCTTCTTTGCCTTGTCACAATTCTCCGGCGAAGGTGATGAAATGACAACCATACCGTCATCGTCCACGTCGATTGCGCACTCCGTTTCGCGTATGATGGAGCGGATGTTCCGGCCTCCCGGACCGATCAATTCGCCAATCTTAGCCGGGTCTATGGCCATATGCAATATTCTTGGAGCGTAGGGGGAAAGGGACTCCCTCGGTTTCTCAATATGCTCTTCCATGATATCGAGTATGTGCAACCGACCTTCCCTAGCCCTTTCGATGGCGGAGCGGATGAGATCGAGAGATATTCCCCCGATTTTGAGGTCAACCTGTAACGAAGTTATCCCCTTGCGCGTGCCAGCCACTTTGAAGTCCATATCTCCGAAGTGGTCCTCATCACCGAGTATATCTGTCATAAGCACCGTTTTACCATCCTGGTTCACCATGCCGATGGAGATACCCGCAACCGCATCCTCCAGGGGAACACCTGCGTCCATAAGAGCGAGGGAACCCGCACAAACCGAGGCCATGGAAGAGGAGCCGTTCGACTCAAGGATATCCGAGACGACACGGACAGTGTAGGGAAAGTCCTCGAAGGAAGGCATTACGTATTTCAACGCCCGCTCCGCCAGATTCCCGTGGCCAACTTCCCTCCTGCTAACGCCGAGATACCGCCGTACCTCTCCAACACTGTAGGGTGGGAAATTGTAATGGAGCATATACTTCTTCTTGAACTCACCGTCGATATCATCCACAAACTGTTCATCCGCCTTTGAACCCAGCGTAACGGTGGCCAGGCTTTGAGTGTCACCCCGGGTAAAGAGGGCACTGCCGTGCGTCCTCGGAAGGATTCCAAGCTGGATTGAGACAGGGCGGACCTTGTTCATGTCCCTCCCATCTATTCGAAGACCGTTTTCCACAATCCTTTTCCTGATCGTTTCCTTGAATTTCTTCGAAATAAGACTCTTGACGGTTCCTGACTGCTCAGGAAACCTCTCTTCGAGATCGTCGATCACTTTATCCGTGAACGAGGCAAGAGCTGACCGCCTTTCACTCTTATCGGTGATGGAAACGAGTTTGTCAATTTTTCCGTCCGTTCGCTTCTCAATTTCGGCTGCAAGATCAGCATCGATTTCAGGTACTTCCGCGGGTCTTTTCTTCACCTCGAGACCCTCAATGAATTCCATCTGAAATTTCGCGATATCTTTTACGGCCTCACGACCATATTCAATGGCAGTAACGATTTGTTCTTCGGATACTTTCTTCCCCTCCCCCTCGATCATGATGATGGATTCCCCGTTTCCGGTGAGTATGAGATCAAGGGTGCTCGATTCGAGCTGGGTGCGGGTGGGATTCAAAACAGGCTTGCCATCGATGATGCCCACCCGAACGGAGGCTACCGGACCGTTCCAGGGAATATCGGAAATCATGAGGGCCACACTGGCTCCGATAGTTCCCAGGATGTCAGCCGGGTTCTCCTGATCCGTTGAGAGGAGACTGATCATGACCTGAGTTTCGCAGAGGAATCCATCAGGAAAAAGAGGCCGGATGGGACGATCGGTCTGTCGGCACGCGAGTATCTCCTTTTCCGAGGGTCGCCCTTCACGCTTAAAAAAGCCTCCAGGGATCTTTCCTCCGGCATACGCTCGCTCGCGGTACTCAACCGAAAGTGGAAAAAAATCTATCCCTTCACGGGGTTCCTGTGCCGCATTGGCAGCCACGAGCACCACCGTATCTCCATAAGTCAGGGTCACAGACCCACTCGATTGTTTGGCCATTAGACCACTCTCCAAAGTGAGCGTCCTTCCAGCCAATTCCATAGATCGTTTTCTCTGTTCCATATCTATTCCGGTATTTCCTTTCTTATTTCCGAATCTTCAGTTCAGCGATAAGTTTCTGATACCCTTCGTAGTCCTTTCTCATCAAGTACTTGAGCAATCTCCTCCGTTTGTTCACCATATTGATTAATCCTCGCCGGGAGTGGTGATCCTTTTTGTGTTGCTGAAAGTGTTCGTTCAAGGTGTTGATTCTCTCCGTGAGCGCAGCAACCTGTACGGCCACCGAGCCCACATCAGATTCACCTGAGCCGAATCTATTCACCAGTTCTTTTTTCTTTTCCTTAGTTAGGGGCATGGTTCCTCCTGCCTGTATTTGCCGACGAGACTAAGACAGAATCGCCTGTCTTTTCTCAGCTGTTCCACCAGCTCCCGTGGGGAATCGAATTTTTTCTCATCTCTGATTCTTTCCAGAAACTGAACTTCAAAGGATTTTCCGTACATATCACCTTCCAAATCGTCAAGAAAGTGTATCTCCATGGAGAATTCGTTCTCTCCGAATGTGGGGCGATAGCCCAGATTGCACATACCGTGCAAGCACCTGTCGTCTATGACGCCTCGTGCAAAATAGACACCCCTTTTCGGCACCAGCTGGGCAGGATCTTTGGCAATGAAATTCGTCGTGGGGAAATTGAGCAGGTGACCCCTGCCTGATCCTTTTACAACAACTGCATCAAACCCGAAAACCCATCCCAATTCGAGCGAGGCCTTCTGAACATTTCCCTGGCGTATGAGGTTTCGGATGTGCGTACTGCTCAGTCTCTCCTCCTGATCTTTGACACTGTCGACGATTTCCACCTCAAAGGAGCCCCGCTTCCCGTATCCTTCGAGAAAAATGCCGTCCCCTTCCCGATCATGACCGAACCGGTGATCGATGCCTATGACGATCTTGACAGGGTGAAAACACGGCACGACCACATCCTCAAGAAACTCCCCGGCAGTCATCTTCGAGAACTCGTGAGTGAACGGAATCACCAAAGCGATGTCCACGTCCAGGTCTTCAAGGAGTCGAAGCTTCTTGTCGATGTCCATTAACAGATGGAATCTTTGTGATGAACGGAGAACTCGTTTCGGGTGAGGATCGAAGGTGATCAACGCCGACTGATTTCCCAGGACACCGGCGGCCGCGACTGTCCGATTGATGACTTCCTGGTGTCCCCGGTGGAGTCCATCATAAGAACCGATGGTGAGAACGGTATTTGTCACCGGCTCAACATCCTCTATTCGGCGGTAGATAACCATTTTTTCGATAGCTCTTCAAGTCCTTTGGATTCTTCGAGCGTAAAATGTCCAACTCTCATGCGCTTCAGAGCAACGAGATGGCCCACAGTTCCCAGGGCTAGAGCGAGGTCCGCCCCCAGCTGCCTTACGTAAGTACCCTTCGAACACGTAACGGAAAAGTCGATAGTATCCTCTGAAAAAGAGTTCAAAGTCAGCGACTTGATCTCAATAGCCACTGGCGCCCTGTCCACTTCAATGTTTTGTCTAGCCAGTTTGTATAGCCGTGTACCTGCTACCTTTTTTGCCGAAAACATCGGGGGTGTCTGCATGACCGTTCTCGTGAAGCTACGAAATACCTCTTTGATGTCCTTTTCGCAAAGTTGAGGCAGCGGCATGCGCGAAATGACTTTCCCATCGCAGTCCAGCGTATCGGTCCCGATGCCCAGCCTCAGACGAGCTTCGTACTCTTTTTCAAGGAGAGCCAAACGACCCAGTTGCTTTGTTCCTTTGCGCCCGATGCCAAGGACCAATACCCCCTGGGCGAAGGGATCAAGGGTACCGGCATGCCCCACCTTTCTCTCCCCGGAAATGGCACGTATCTTTTTCACCACGTCAAATGAAGTCCATCCCCGTGGTTTGTCTACTGTCACGATCATCAGGGCCCGGAACGGTCTTTTTCAATCTCCGCGAGAATCCGGTCGATCCTTTCGACCTCTTCGTAAGTGTCATCGTAATAGAATCTCAATTCAGGGACCGATTTCGCCACAATCTTTCCCCCCACTATTCTTCGGATGTATTTGGCCCGGTCACTGAAGAAACTCTCCACATCACTCTTGGGAATGTTCCGGTTGAGAACGCTGACATACACCTTGGCATGTTTCAGATCGCTTGAGACTTTCACATGAGTCACCGTAATAAGATCGAGATGATTTGCCTGTACTTCCTTGAGGATTATTTCGCTGACGATTCGCTTAAGTTCATGGCCAAAACGGTCAGACCGCGTATAAGGCCGGAATCTCATACGATCTCCAATTTCTCGCCCGTAACCACTACGGGAAAGCGGGACTCCAGAATATCGGAGATCCTGGTGAGTCTCCCGTGAAGGCTCGATGGATCGTTGCTCGCCATTGCAATCTCAAGAGATGACGATTGCCACACATCATGATTTCCAACTTCAGCCACAGAGACTTTGTGGTCTTTCTGGAGAAACTTCTTCACAGGTCGCAGTATGGACCGTTTTTCTTTCAACGAATGTGGACTGAGAAGACGAAGCTCGATCTGCAAAATGCCAACAGCCAACTCTTGAGGCCTTTGTTGCTATGCGAGATGCGGCGTTGCGCGACGGCGGGACTGTCCACGAACTCCAGATGGTGGATGGAGAAGCATAGAATTGGAAAAACTGGAGGTCTCGGCGCTAGGCAAGGATCCTCTTGATTTCCTCAGTTGCATAGGTTTCAATAATGTCGCCAACCTCAAACTTCCTGACCCCTTCAATTCCGATGCCGCATTCCTTTCCTTCCTCGATGGATTTTACGTCGTCCTGAAAATGCTTGAGGGAGGTAATGGAACCTTCAACAACCTTCTCGTCATCATGTACCAACCGGGCCCGGTCCTTTCTGGAAATTACCCCCTCAATCACAGAGCATCCCGCGATGAAGCCGATTTTGGGAACCTTGAAGACTTGTTTCACCTCGGCTTTTCCGAGAATCTTCTCAACAATTTCAGGCTCCAGAAGTCCCTCAAGAGCCAGTTTGATTTCATTGATGGCATCATAGATGACATCATAAAGTCGAATGTCAACACCGTTGTTCTTGGCCAGGAGCTTTGCGTTGGAATTTGCCTCCACATTGAAACCGATGGCAAGGGCACCTGAGGCCGCAGCCAGAAGGATATCCGATTCGGAGATTGATCCTACACCCTTATGAACCACCTCCACCTTCACCTCTTCGTCAGGGAGTCCCGACAGAGCATCCATGAGCACCTCAACCGATCCGTCAACATCCGCCTTGATAACG
>JAZGBI010000022.1 GCA_036476315.1 Candidatus Neomarinimicrobiota bacterium
GGAATATGGATGAGGGTTGAGGGAAGATGGATGAAGGATGAGGGAAAATGGATGATGAACCAATGTTATAAGACGGGAAGTGGAGTGTCGCACTATCTTAGAATCTTGATGAAGTATTGAGGCTTTCAACTCCATCGTCGTTCGTTTTTTCCTTGTTTCGTGGTGAGTAGAATTGAAGTAAATATCTTCTTGAATTCACTTGCCTCTCTCAGAAAATCTTGAATCTTTTCCAGGCCTGTTCTTTCGTCGAAGACGGCTTCCAAAACCCTTAGCCAATAGTGGCTCTCTCTACTTTCTTTCAGAACAATACCAATCTTATGAGCAAAATCCTTTCTGGATCACTCCCGACAGGTCGGGATGCCTCCTCGTAGTTGCTGCCAATTGAAGTAGATGACTTTGCAAGTTGATTACACGGAACTGAGTATTTGAATCGATTTGGCAAACTACTGAGAAACATCAACATATTTACCCCAAAACTGAATGTCCTATCCAGTAACTCAATGGTCTCATCCTTCATTCTTTGAGCTCATTTAACTATCTTGAAGGCATGAATCACCACACAATGTCAATTCCCAATCCTCCGCCCTCCATCTCCCATCTCACATCATACATCTCCCATCCTCCATCTTCCATCACCTACTCCTCTTTCTTGCTTGCTGCCACCATCTTCTGTTCAAGATCCTTTGGAAGTTCCTCATAATGGCTGAACGCTTCGGTGTGAAAACCCCGCCCACCCGTGAGTGAACGGAGCGTGGTGGAATACCTATAGAGGTTTGCCTGAGGTACGTGAGCCTTAATAACCTGAAAACCGCCCTCAGTTTCCATTCCAAGAATCTTGCCACGGCGGCCTGAAATGTCGCCCATGACGTCTCCCATATGATCCTCGGAAACTCTGATCTCTATCTCGCTGATGGGTTCCAATAAACAGGGCCGCGCTTTCATGAATGCCTCCTTGAATGCCTCTCTTCCAGCGATCTGGAAAGCAATATCTTTGGAATCCACGGGGTGTTGTTTGCCATCGTAAAAATCCGCCTTCACATCCACCACCCTGTATCCGGCAAGGATTCCCTCTTCAGAAGCCGCCCGCACTCCCTTCTCCACGGAGGGTACAAATACCCGGTCCACATTTTGACCCACAAGACTATTCGTGAATTCAACACCGGAACCGCGGGGCAGAGGCTGGATATTCATCCGCACTTCCGCAAATTGTCCCGCCCCGCCTGTCTGTTTTTTGTGACGAAACCTGGAGTTCCCCTTTCCTTTGATGGTCTCCCTGAAGGGAACCCGAGGTTCCACGAGATCCACATCCACGTTGAACTTTCGCCTGAGTCTTTCCACAACGATCTCCAACTGCAGTTCACCCTGGCCCGAAAGGATGGTCTGCTTCAGCTCCGGATCGACTTTGAAAATGAAGGTCGGGTCCTCCTCGTGGAGTGTTGCCAGACCCATGGCGATTTTCTCTTCATCCCCTTTCGAATTGGTCGCAACGGCTTCATGAATGTTCGGCAGAGGAAATTGAATCCTGGGAAATTCCACCCTTGATTTCCTGTCACAAAGGGTATCTCCTGTGTGAGTATTCTTCAACTTCACGACCGCCCCCACATCACCTGCCGTTATCACGGCCGTTTCCTTCCGGGTTTTACCGTTCATGACAAAGACCTGCCCCAACCGTTCCGATGCTTTGCGCGACGAATTCCACAAATCCAAACCGCTCTTGACGGCTCCCGAGTAGACGCGGAAAAATGAGAGTTCTCCCACATGAGGTTCGCTAACGGTCTTGAAAACAAATAGCGTGGCAGGTGAATCCTCTGAAGTAACTACATCCACCTCTTCTTCGGTCCCCTCCTTGAGGGCCCTGACGGATTCCACATCGGCGGGAGACGGACAGTATTTGGAGATGATATCCATCATCCGCGAAACCCCCACGTTCTCATCTGAAGCCACACACATAAGGGGAATGACAGTACCGTTGAGGATGGCGGCGTGAATGCCGCCCCGAAGCGCTTCCTCAGATAGACTTCCTTCTTCGAAGAACTGCTCAAGGAGGGAATCGTCGGATTCAGCGATGTATTCGATCAATTCCTTGTGCAGGGATTGCACCTTGGATTGCCAATCATCGGGAAGGGGGCCTTCCTGAAACTTTCCACTCCCATCCGTTTCATACGTCAGCAACTCCTGTCTGAGCACATCGGCTATCTGATTGAAACCGGGCCCCGGATTCAGAGGAAGCGTGAAAGGAAAAATCCTCTTCGAATAGTGTGCACGAAGCGTCTCGAGGACGCCTTCAAAATGTGTATTCTCTTTATTCAACATGGTGATCACGATCAATTTGGGGAGGTCGAATTCATCTGCGGATTTCCATACAAGGTCCGTCCCCGCTTCCGGACCCGAGACGCCGTGGACGGTGGTCAGGACAAAATCCGATACTCTCAGGGCACTCTTTGCCTCACCAGCAAAATCGAAAAAACCGGGCACGTCCATCATGTTGAGCTTCTTTCCCAACCATTCACAATGGAGCAGAGTTGCGCTGATCGAGATCTGTCTCTTGATCTCGTCAGCGTGATAGTCGGATACCGTGGTCCCATCCTCTATCGTTCCAATTCGATTCGTCGCACCCGCATTGTAGAGCATGGCTTCGGACAAAAGCGTCTTTCCTGAAGTCCCGTGACCCACGACAGAAAAATTCCGAATATCTCCGGATCGACTGTCATCCATGGGCATTCCTTTCTAGCACGCCGCCGCCGGAATTGATGAAGTCCCGCAGCGCCGGTACGATATAATGATCTTCAATTCTCAGTTGGCGGAAAGATTCCCCCAGTACTCGTAATCGCTGGCCCAGTGGTCTTCTCTTATTCAAGACAATGAACTGTTCACCATTAGCCGTGCAGTAGCCCCCCACAAAATCACCTTCACCCTCAATGAGAACGATCCCCATTTGCTCTGCCAGCTTCTCGAAATGGGCATACAGTTCGTCCGGTCCCATCAGAGAACCTCGTCACGACCGGACTTCTTGAGAAGGGTGACAATTTTCTTCACTTCTTCCACCCTATCTCTCGAAACAACAAGTGTCGCGTCGTCAGTGTTCACAACTACAATATTCTTCAGCCCTATAACCGCTGTCAATTTGGAATTGGAGTGAATCAGACTGTTCTCCGCGTCAACCACAATGGCATCGCCCCGGATGACGTTGCCGGACCCGTTCTTGGGCAACATATCGTAGAATGAATTCCAGGAACCGAGGTCACTCCATTCGAATTCAGACCTGACGACAACGATGTTCTCCGCTTTCTCCAGAATACCGTAGTCCACCGATTTAGGCGTCAGCAGTTCCCACTGGTCCTCGAGCGTGGACGGGTAGTCTTCTGTGCCAACCGACTCACCGATATCCTTCAGGATTTCGTAGTGCTCGGGCAGGAGAGTTTCCATGGCATCAAGGTACGCCGACGCCTTCCATACAAACATCCCGCTATTCCAGAGGAAATCGCCGCTCTTGAGGAACCGCTCCGCTACGGATCGGCTCGGCTTTTCAGCGAACGTCTTCACCTTATAAGCTTTCCCTTCGATGAGTTCATTTCGCTGATCAAACTGAATATACCCGTATCCAACGTGGGGGGAGGACGGCACCACCCCAATAGTGACAAGAGCATCCTCGCTCCGGGCCAGCTCCGAGGCAGTCCTCAGCGCGGCGGAGAACTTCTTATGACCAACGATAAGGTGATCAGCGGGGAAAACTCCCATAACCGAATGAGGGTCGCGCTTGAGAAGATGGTAGGCTGAGAGACCTATACACGGCGCCGTATTCTTGCCCGATGGCTCCACAATGATATTCTCATGACTTACACCTTCGATTTCATCCTTAATTCTTGACTCTTGTTCGCGACCGCTGACGATTACTATCTCCTTCATGAAATCCATTTTGCGCAGTCGGTCAACCGTTATCTGAAGCATGGACCGGTCACCAATAATATTCAGAAGTTGCTTGGGACGAGAGTCCCGGCTCAGGGGCCAGAATCGCGTACCCCTCCCACCTGCCATTATAACTCCATACATACCTTCAGATTTCATGATCGATCAGCTCTCCCTCACTCATCGGGGCAGCGCACCTGGCTGTTCTGGATACTCGAGAACTACCCCTTCGACATCCCAGTTGGCTCGAACCTCAATGGTGTCGGAAAAAACAAGAAATGGTTCAGAGGGTTGAAACGGAATAGCCTGACCATACGTATATCTGCCGTTCCCATCTCTGTCCTGATAAGCTGTCAAAATCCAAAATAGAGCCGGAAGCGTACTGAAGGAAAAGCCACCTTCTGAATTTACACTGACTGAATAAGAATTCGACAGATTTTCTGTGGCCGAAACCGTGACAACAGAATTCTCAATGAATTCTCCCATGACGGAACCGTACAGTCCACCGGATGCGATCTCCTCATTTACCTTGATCTCAAAATGGACGGTGCTGTCCTCCATACCTGCCCCTTGAAGGGAGCGTATCATATGCCCGAGAAGTATTATATCGTAGGTTTGGTCTGGGCGCCATCCTTCTTCCGGCACCACCAGCAACCTGGCGGAGTTGACCCAGTGAACCGTGGATTTCAGGCGCGTCTGAGAGGTGTCCATAACGGCGACCGCTTCCTGAAGATTCTCCACCTGAACCGGCTCGTCAAACTGAACATGAACAGGGTCGATGCCGGGATCTATCCGCACCGGTTTGTCCTTCCCGGGGATAACCACGACCGGAGCCAGAGTGTCCCTTTGCGGCACAACCAGCTTACGGGCAAATTCGGAGACAATCTCACCTGTTGAATCCTGAAGTCCAGAAACGGATAGGAGGTAACCCTTCCCCTCCTCCAGACCCTCAGCGTGGAAGAGGATTTCTCGGCCTCCATCATGGTACTGAAATAGTAGACCGGGTTCGATTTTCGTGGAGTCATCCAGATTAACAAGTTCAATCACAAAGTCTTGTTGTGCGGAAAGATCAACCGGATTTGTGAATCGGACTGTGCCCCGGCGTGATGTTTCCATCCCCGCCGAGACAACCCGGAAGGGAGGAACCTCTTTGAAAAGCTTTGCATTCACATGTCTCACAGTGTCGTTGCGAGAGACAGAGATGGGACCCTGCCAGTGTACACCATAGGGCATTCTCGAAGGGACAACAGGTGCAGGAGGCGTCCCGCCGCGGAGCGCGATCACCTGGTACGGGCCTGGGTCTAGATACGAGAAGGTGTAGCGACCCGAATCGTCTGTTTCAACGTAATAATCTGGTTCTTGGGCAAACAGACTGTCCAGCTCACTATTCCCAGCCCGGTAGAGATAGACTGTGCTGGAACCTTCCTTTTCACTGTAGACGGTCCCATTGATTCTCCCTTGAGAGACTTCAGTCCCCGTGCTGAGGGCAACCTGGTAGGTGCGATCCAGTCTGTTCCCATGTTCATCCTGAATATTTCTCGTCACCGTGATTAAATAGGTTTGGCTTTCCGCCAAACTCTCAGGGAAGTTCACAAGAATTCGATTCTTCTTTACCCGTATAGTGACAGGCGTTGTTAGCGCCGGGGCTATTCGGACCCCCTTAGCTGACTCCGGCTCCTTGAGTCGTTCAGAAAAAATGAGCGTCATGACAAAACCTCCGGATATCCCTGTGGTACCGGAACGGGGAATTACGGAATCGAGGAAAGGAGGGGTCTCGTCGACGGGCCCCCCGGGGGGTGGCGAAACGGCGGCACACCCCAGCAGGATAGATAGTGACGCGAAAACTGTGTGTCTGCTTTTCAGCAACGAAAAATCGAATATTGACGGTACTTTGTTCGCCGATCTCAAAATGGGATCAGATCGTAGGGTATTTCCCTTCTGAAACGGATATGAGGGGGTTCCACGTGGGCAGAAATTGCCCAGACCCTCACACCATTTTTCGCGGCGGCTAAAAGAGCGGCTGCGAATGCGGGATCCCGATTCCAGTGGGGCCTGAACAGCGTAACGTCTCCCCTCTGACATACAAAGAGAGCGCCGGCCTCAAATCCTGATTCTGCCAGATCCATCAGACCCATCATGTGCCTCGCCCCGCGACTCGTCACTGCGTCAGGGAACATGGCCACACCCTCAATCACCAGGGTAACGGACTTGACCTCGAGATACATGAGCTCGCCGTCCTTCTCCAGCAGGAAGTCGAATCGATGATGTCCCTGCTTTATCTCCGTTTGAACCAGACGATATCCCTTGAACATGGGGAGATCTCCCCCCTTCAACAGCGACGCCACAAACCGGTTGGGAAGCGTACTGTCAATGGAGACCCACTGGTGTCCTGTTTTGACCATGACGGTCGTCCATTCCGTCTTCCGGGGACTCGAGTTCTCCCGGAACACCTTCCTCACTTTGAGTCTGGCGCCAGGGACGAGAAGCTCCTTCAAGCGGCCGGGATCGGGAAGGTGACTTTCAACCTGCGTATCGCCAATTTCGACAACCGTCAAGAATCGATTTGGCCGCTCGACAAAGGTGGCGTCCCTCAAAGGTCCGGGTATCCTCACGGTGACGTTCCCATGGTCGGTCAATTCCGAAGAGCTTGACCAAAATCCTCGATCAGTTCTTCCGTGGATTCCAGTCCCACCGATACGCGAACAAGACTGTCAGAAATCCCCAACCTGGCCCGGTCCTTTGCCGCCATCCCTGCGTGAGATGTTGATGCAGGTCGAGTGAGGAGAGTCTCCACACCTCCGAGACTGGGTGCCACAATGGGAAGTCTTGCCCTCTTCATAAATGTCTCCGCCGCTTCACGCCCCCCTCGGGGCTCAAAGCTCACCATGCCACTGAAACCGTCAAAGAGTTCCTTCGCTCTCTCATGTCGGGAGTGACTTGTGAGGCCGGGATAATTCACTTCTTCAATTGCCGGGTGATCCTGAAGAAACCGGGCAATCTTCAAGGCGCTTTCATTCTGAAACTTCACCCGCACGGCCAGCGTTTTGAGCCCGCGGTGAAGAAGAAAACAGGCATGAGGATCAAGAGAAGCACCGAAATGGTCGAGCTTGTGAGTGATTCTATCGATCAACTCAACCCGGCCGATCACAGCGCCGGCAACCAGATCTGAATGACCATTCAGGTATTTGGTGCAGCTGTGGCAGGAAAGGTCAAATCCCCATTCAGGTGGACGGAAATTGACAGGGGATGCGAACGTATTGTCGATAATGGAGAGAAGACCGTTATCCCTTGCGAATTCAACCACGGCATTGAGATTGCCAATCTGAAGGAGAGGATTTGTCATGGTTTCCACATAAATCAGCTTGGATTCTTTCCTGAGTTTGTCTCTCCAGGAATCGGGGTCATCCCCGTCAATAAAATCAAAAGATATTCCCCATTGGCCCAGATGGTTTGTGATGAACGTATGAGTCCCTCCGTACAGTGTGTCCTGAACCAGGAGGTGATCCCCCGAAGAGAGAAAGGTGAGGAGCGTCGACGTAATGGCCGCCATTCCGCTGGAGGTAACGAGAGCAGCTTCCGCGTTTTCCAGCGCGGCCAGTTTCTCGTGAAGGACCAGATGGTTCGGCGTATTATTCAAGCGGATATAAGGAATATCGTGATAGCCCGTGTCACCGCTGAATTCGTACATGGCCGTCTGAAAAATGGGCATAACGACGGCCCCGTCAACGCGCGGATCCGGTTCTCCACTGTGAATGATCTTCGTCTCAATCGATTCATAAGACTTGCTCATGATTATCCCCCGCTATGTTAAGAGATGACATCCCACGTTTCTCAAACCGCCGGCCATAGGAACCCGGTAAAGTTTTGTTCAAAAGATGGGTCTAACAAAAGAAAAATAGTCTGAAACATTTTTTGCATCTGAATGAATGGTCCGCGAACATTGACTCAAACACGCCGTCCTTGTTCGGAGAGGCCCCGAGGAATCCGGAACTCATGTTCTTTTCAATCGAGGCGGTGACCACCAGTACATACATAAAAGCTGAGCTTGAACGCCACTGCGCCGAGGGAACGAGTGGTGACGTTGAGCGCTTTTGGTACAGAAAGCTTAGTCTGGTATGTACCCCTGTCAGCCTCCAGGTATGTTATGGCTCAAATAGGAGAGTCTCAGCAACCCTAACTCGTAAGCTCGTCAAGCGTGGAGACAGCCCGTCTCACATGAGGAATACAGACCGAGCCACCCACCACGAGTCCTACATTGAACAGTTCGTAGAATTGGTCCCGTGTCACATCCAGTTCGCGACACTTCATAATATGATAGGAAATGCAGTCGTCACACCTCAACACGAGTGAGGCGACCAATCCCATCATTTCCTTGGTCCTGCTGTCGATAGCCCCTTCTTCGAATACACTCCGATCAAGACCGAAAAAACGTTTCGTATCCAGGTTTCCTTCATGGAGTATCTGATGATCCATCTTTTCCCGGAACGCTCTGAATTCTTCTACTTTGTTCATGTTCGCTCCTTGCTATAGAGACTACCCGGTTCTAGGCCCTTCCCATCGCCTGTTCCAGGTCGTCGACAATATCACCCGGATCTTCAATTCCCACGGAAATGCGAATCAATCCGTCTGTGAGGCCCCGCGCATGTCGCTCCTCTTTGGGAACGTCTCCGTGAGTCATCGTTGCAGGGTGCGTGATCATGGTTTCCACGGAGCCAAGACTCTCGGCCAGTGAGCACAACCTCACACTATTCATGACGGTCCTCGCAGCAGGGATTCCCCCCTTCAATTCGAAGGAGATCATTCCGCCAAACCCGGACATCTGCTCTTTTGCCACCTCGTGCTGAGGATGAGAAGGTAGTCCCGGATACATGACTCTGGTCACTTTCGGATGGTTTTCCAAGAATAGTGCCACTTTTCGTCCATTGGAATCGTGACGTGCCATTCGAAGTGAGAGCGTCTTCACGCCGAGAAGTGTCAGCCAGCAATCGAAAGGACCTGGAATGGCACCGATTGTCTTTTGCACGAATTTCAACTTCTCAAGAATATCCTTCCGGTTTGTGATCACCACGCCGCCGATGAGTTGATTGTGCCCACTCAAGTACTTACTGGTGCTGTGCATGACCATATGGGCGCCAAATTCGAGTGGTCTTAAGAAAACCGGAGTGGCAAAAGTGGAGTCCACAGCGTAGTACAGTCCCCTCTCTCTGGCAATCTCCCCCATAACTTTTAGATCTGTTACCTTCAAGAGAGGATTCGTGGGCGTTTCCACCCAGAGCATCTTGGTCTTTGAGCGGACAGCGTCTCTGACCTTCTCCGGACTGGATGTATCCACGTACGTGAACTCAAGATCGTATTTCACGAGAATATTACTGAAATATCGATACACTCCACCATATACGTCATCGGAACAGACCAGATGATCGCCGGCCTTCAAGAGTTTCAAACAGGCATCGACAGCTGCCATTCCACTGGCAAAGGAAACACCGTATCCCCCCCCCTCAATGGCTGCCAGATTCGCCTCCAAAAGTTTCCTCGTGGGATTGGCTGACCGGGTGTAGTCAAATCCCTTGTCCTTTCCCACCTCCTCAAGGACGTAAGTCGCGGTCTGGTAGAGGGGCGGAAGTATTGAGCCCGTTGTCGGATCGGGCTCAATCGCTGCCCTGACGACTTTTGTGTCAAATTTCACTTTCTTCTCCTTTCACTTTGCAGCCACGAAGTCACGAAGACACAAAGACTGCAGAACTATTCTTCTTATTCCATATCAAAGGTTGTTTCGTCCTAAACAATCGGGAGGTCTACTTGCCTTTGAAATTGAAGTTCTCGCTCGAACAGCTCATGACAAAAACAGACCTCATAGATCTTTTCAAATAAGCCTGGCCCCAGAGTCGTGTGCACTCTAAATGCCGCGCCGACAATCTTTGCAGCTAACTCCTCTTCTTTGCTGCTCAAGGCCCTAAAGTTCTTGGTGCTTCTGTGTCTTTGCGGCATCAACCGAGAAATCCCTTTTTCCTCATCCAATCGTCATCCACGAACTTGCTCAAATAATTCCGCATTGAGTCGGGGAGAATCACGAGACATCTGTCACCTTTCCTGAGTTCCGGGGCAACCTGAAGGGCTGCCCACACGGCTGAGCCCGACGATCCTCCCACGAGCAGGCCTTCCTCACGAATCAACCTTCTCGCCATGACGAAAGAATCTCTGTCATTGACCTTGACATACCTGTCCACCAGGGAATTATCCAACACATCCGGAAAGAAATCATACCCGATTCCCTCCACCAGGTACGGATAAACCTCCTCCCCCCCCCCGAGAATGGATCCGTAAGGGTCGACCCCCACTATGGTAACATCTGGCATTTCTTCTTTCAGCCTTTTCGCCACCCCGGTCACGGTTCCCCCGGTCCCCACCCCGATGACCACCATGCTCAGGTTGTCACCCATGTCTTCAAGAATCTCCTCGCCAGTTTGGTAATAGTGCGCGTCAGTGTTACCAGGATTGCTATACTGATCGAGGATATGGGAGTTGGGAATCTCATCGTTGAGCTGCCTGGCAACACCGATGTGGCTTTCGGGAGCGTCCCAGGCCGCTTCGGTGGGCGTACGGACAATTTCTGCCCCAAGGGCCTCAAGGATGACTTCCTTTTCCCTGCTCATCTTCTCCGGCATGGTGACAATCATGCGGTAGCCCCTCACCGCTGCTACCAGAGCCATTCCAATCCCGGTATTGCCTGACGTGGGTTCGATGAGAGTATCCCCGGGCTTAATGCGTCCTGACTTCTCCGCTTCCTCAATCATTCTGACGGCGATGCGGTCCTTTACCGAACCTCCAGCGTTCAGAAACTCGCACTTTCCATAAAGGTCACAGTCAAGATCGGACCCGACTCTTTGAAGTCTAACGACAGGAGAATTACAGGTTGCCTCTAAAATATTGTCTAGAATCATGTGGGTTCCTCACAAAACGAATTCATCAATACATCTCACCAAAGCTCTGTGTAAATTCATGGTGTGATGGCAGAAATGTAGTCATTGCAGAAGGCTCGATTCGAATCCCTCTTGAGGAGAATGTTAGCAAACTTTCGGGAGGGAAAAAATGAAAAATGTCTTCAGACGGGCCCGAATAATCAATGCCCCTTGTTCCGAAAAACATCAAAGAGCTCGCCCCTTACATCCCAGGCCGGCCCATTGAACAGGTCCGCAGGGAGCTTGGCCTCTCGGAGATCTCTCAACTGGCGTCAAACGAGAATCCCCTGGGTCCCTCTCCGATGGCTGTCGAAGCACTCCGAAGGGAATCGACCCAGTCAAACCGATACCCGGAGTCGGGAGGGAACGGACTTCGAAAAGAGTTGGCGGTCAGATTTAACATTAAGACTGAAAATGTGATACTGGGAGCGGGATCCGAAAGTGTTATGGCCACCATTATGCGGACGTTTCTTCTTCCTGAGGATGAAATCATCACGGCAGCCGACTCCTTTCTCGGGTTTACCCTGTTGGCCAGGGCGAGCGGAAAACGAGTCCACTGGGTCCCCATGAAAGACAACCGGTATGATCTGGAATCCATGGCCACGCACATCAATGAATACACGAAGATTATCTACCTCGCAAATCCTGACAATCCCATGGGGACCTATTTCACTGTCGAAGAATTCGACTCGTTCATGGAAAAAGTCCCTGCCCGGGTCCTTATCATTATGGACGAGGCTTACTTTGAATTCGCCCGGCATCTATCTGACTATCCGGACTCGATGCACTACCGGTACGATAATGTCATCACGC
This sequence comes from Candidatus Neomarinimicrobiota bacterium, assembly GCA_036476315.1. NCBI lineage: Bacteria > Pseudomonadati > Fidelibacterota > Fidelibacterota bacterium. The sequence continues at coordinate 11,679 of JAZGBI010000022.1, forward strand.
TTCGGACTTTTTCCAAAGCTTACGGTCTGGCGGGAGTTCGCATCGGTTACGGATTCGCCCATGATGAACTCATATCCAACCTTATGAAAGTAAAACCTACTTTCGAGCCATCGCGCCTGGCCCTTGTCGCAGGAACTGCAGCTCTGGACGACACAGACCATCTCAAGAAAACTGTGGAGCTCACCCATAAGGGTATTGAATTCCTCAATGAATCGTTTAGCCAACTGGGAATTCCTTTCGTACCCTCCGCCGCCAACTTCGTCACCACCAGATGGAAATCGGAAGTCCGGGCGGAAGAGATCTGCCAGAAGACCCTGAAAATGGGGGTGATCCTGAGACATCTAAAACCGTTCGGATGGCCTTCCCGCATCCGCGTATCCGTGGGCCTTCCACATGAGAATGAAAAAGTCGCAAGCGCGTTGAAATCATTTCTGTAACTGTCAACGCACACCACACCGAGTGGCGTATCCGTACTGGAAGATTCCTCAATCCTTCCAAACTGTTCCCGGGAAATGAGATCCTGGGATTTTCCACTTGAACAGTTGAGCCCCGACGCTATGGATCACGAAAGCGGAAACACCGTTCACTCTGTCAACGGCGTCCCCCCATCGGAGATAATGATTCCATACCCCAGTATCCGTTCTCTTCTGGAGTCACAGGTTCGACGCTATGGTGACAGATCATTCGTGATTTCCTCCTCAGAGGGAAGCAGAACAAAACTCTCGTACAACGGATTCTCCCGGCGGGTCTCCCACCTGGCGGCCTTGCTGCAGTCCGAAGGGCTTGCCCATGGTGACCGAATCGCAATCCCTGCGGGGAACGGCATTCAAACCCTCGTGGAATACTTCGCAATCTGGATGATGGGGTGTGTCGGAGTTCCCGTCAATGCGACGCGAGAGGAACGAAACCGTTCCTCCGTTCGCAGGTCTCGGGCTTCCACGGTGCTTTTTGAGATGAAGGAGGGTTTGCGCACCGTACATGGCTTCCGTACGGGCAGGAAATCCAAGCTCCGGGACGACGTGTTAATCGTTCTCCGAACTGATAACAGGGGAAACTTGAGGGGGATTGTTCTCTCTCATTACAATATTCTGGTCAATGCCATGGCCATCGCCGGTTCTCTCGAATTGACCGATGACCAGACGGTCCTCTGCACAGCTCCTCTCAGCGGCGTTACAGGTATTGTGGGATGCATTATGTCAGCACTCTATGCAGGATGCCGAATTGTGTTAGGCACTGAAGGAAAGCCGGACTTTCTTCTGAAACTCATAGACAGGGAGGGGGTACACCTGGCCTTTGCAGACGCGCAACTGCTGACCGGTTTTCTCGGGTCCTCCGGATTTCGCCGGAAAAACTCACAGTCCACATTCAAGTGCTTCGTTTCCTCTCACCGCCATCTTGCACCGGATATCACCCGGAAAGTTGAGCGGAAGTTCAACGTTCGGGTCATTCCCGGATTTGAAATTGCCGAGGCAACATGCTTTTCCAGCTTCCCACCCCTCTCTTTCTCCCAGCCCGAATCCACGGAGGGTCTCCCCGTGGGAACAGCCCTTCATGCATGCGAAATGACCGTCCTGGACGGGCAAGGCGAGGAATGTTCTGAGGGGCAGACGGGATGGGTTGCCGTCCGGGGGCATCACGTCATGAAAGGCTACCTGGACGATGAGAAAGCTACAGCGCACGCTTTCAGGTTTGGATGGCTTGACAGTGGAGAGAGGGGATTCTACGAGAAGAGTCCTGACGGCGTCAAGTATTTCACCGTCACTGGAAGAAAGTGATAAACGTTAGACGTTGTACGTTAGACGTTCGACGTTATGAGTTAGACGTTAGGCGTTGGACGCATCACGGATTAAGTATCAAGTATCAAGGATGAAGTATCAAGTAACAAGGATCCCCGTACGCTGACGCTACGGGACAGGCAAGGAACAAGTATCAAGTAACAAGGATCAAGTGACAAGGATCAAGTAACCAGTCACCAGTTGGCAGTTGGCAGTTTCACGCATTACGCATCATTTTCTCCATTTCTCCAACATCAATAATTAATTGTCAATGGTCCATAGTCAATCGTCAGTGTTCTCCATTTCTCCACTACTCCGTTCGTGTTCGGCGTTAGTCAAGTTTGAAGATAGCCGATTCGGTGTTCAATCGATGGATGACTGTGGAAGAGAAACTCAACAACGGGATGAGGATCCCTGTCGGCCAGATTCAATTCGGCAAGTCTTTCCAGAGCTTCGACCAGGGGGGCCGCGTTACCGCCGAGCATCTCCTTAGAAAAACTGTCCGCTGCCCGTTCATACAAACGGCTGACGGAGTTTTGTACGGGATGCGTTACAAATCCATAGACTCCGAGGAGAAGTATGAGGAGAGGAAGTGGAGCTAGGTTGCCCATCGATTCATATCCGAGCCTTGCTGACCATCCCGAATAAACCATGGAAACAACGTACAGGCCAAGAAAAGTGAAGAGTGTCCCGAGGACAATCATTTTCCAGAGATGCTTTCCCTTGAAGTGACCCAGCTCGTGAGCCAACACGGCGTCAATTTCATTGGGAGAAAAATTGTCCACAAGGTTATCCGCGAGCAGAATCCTTTTTGACTTGCCAATACCTGTAAATGCGGCGTTTGCCTTCCTCGTTGTCTTGCTCAAGTCAAATTGGAAAACGCCCTGCACTTTCATCCCAACGGATTCACACCTGTTCCTCACCAGCGCTTCTAATTCCTCATTTTCGACGGGAACAAATTTGTAGAAGAGAGGGAAGATTAGAACGGGTGCCAGTCTTCCCAGAAGCACGGTGAAGAAAAAGGCGAAAATCCCCACCGGGATCCACCAGTGTACTACGGTGGTGAGGAAATAATAGAATACGATGAGCACGGGTGCGCCAATGACAACCGCAACGAACACCTCTTTTGATTTCTCCCACCAATAGGACTTCAAGGTTAGACTCGAGAGTTCATACTTGTGCTCAAGGATGTAGTCGATGTACAAGGAAAGAGGAATCATCAGTATCAACTCAACGATTCCAATGACCGCGGCGAGAACGAGGAGCGCCAGGTAAGGGTTAGATGTAATAGAGTATGCCCACCTTTCCACCGTCGCGGTAAATCCCCCGAGCACGATTATCAGAAGATACAGCCAGCCAAGGAAAGTCTCACCAAGACCGGCCACGAGCTTGATCGTATTGTACCGCTTCGACCGCTTCAAGATTCTTCCATCGGAGATGTCATTTACGACTGTCATGCGTACTTTTCCAGATTCACCTCTGACCACTTTACCCTCTCGTCGCGTTTGAGGAGCATGTCATGAAGGACTGCAATACTCTCTCTCTGCTGTGTCCAGCTCAATCGGGCGAATGCATCGTCAAAACTCAGCCACCGGAACTCGGTGTGTTCTTTGGACAGCCGCACCTCTTTCGATTCTACCTCCACACCGAAAACCGGGACAACGTGCAGCCTGTCCCTGTAGGACTGGTAAAAAAGGCTCACATGATCAACCACAAAAATTCGGTTGGGATCGAGTCCCGTCTCCTCTTTCAGTTCTCTCAAAACCGTTTCCACGGCAGTCTCGCCTCCCTGCATCTTCCCGGCAACTCCCTGCCATAAATGTCCATAAACAGCCTCCTCATTCCGTTTGAGCAAAAGATACAACGGCTTCCCACCTTCCCATCGGTAGGCATAGCTGTCCACGTGTGTTGAAATAATGTCAGTCATGAGTCGTCTCCCTCACCTTTGCCAGAAACTGGCGGGACCACGATAAGTAGGTTCCTTCCTGGATCTCCTTTCGAATTCTGGACATGAGATCCAGATAGAAAGTAACGTTGTGAAGAGAACCCAGATGAAGCCCCAGAATCTCATTCAAGTTATACAGATGTCGAAGGTACGCCCGTGAAAAAGTCCTGCATCCGTGGCAGGCGCACGTTTCGTCAACGGGCGAAAAATCAAGTTTGTACTTTTCGTTCAACACATTGATGGTGCCGTTCCAGGTAAACAGTTGGCCGTTCCGGGCGTTTCGCGTGGGGATCACGCAGTCAAACATATCCATCCCAAGCCTCACGGCCCGGACAATATCCTGTGGCTTTCCCACCCCCATCAGATATCGAATCTTATCCCTGGGGAGTAGATGATCCATGAGAGATACGGTATCGAACATGGCGGACTTTTCCTCTCCCACAGCCAGGCCGCCCACGGCCACACCAATGTTGGCAAGGGGCAAGAGTTCTTCTGTACTCTGTTGTCGCAGTTCTTTCTGTATTCCGCCCTGAACAATGGGAAAAAAAGTGTCCCTCTTTCCATAAGATTCTGATGTCTGTTTCAGGTAATCGAAGCACCGGTTGGCCCAGGTAGTCGTTAGACTGACCGCCCGAGCGATTTCTTCCAGGGGTGCATCACCGGGCGGGCATACGTCAAGAGACATGATAATATCACTCCCCAACACCCGTTGAATTTCCATCGACTTCTCCGGAGTCATTTCATGGACACTCCCATTCAAAGTCGATTTGAACGTCACACCATCAGCGCTTATCTCTCTCAATTCTGCCAGACTGAACACCTGAAAGCCCCCGCTGTCGGTGACGATTGACCGGTCCCATGCCATGAACGCATGTAGTCCTGCTGCCTTCTGAATGATCTCCATTCCAGGACGAAGGTAGAGATGATACGCATTCCCGAGAACGATGGAAGCTCCTGCTGATTCCAGATCACGCGGAGCCAGGGTTTTTACCGCCCCGTAGGTACCGATGGGAATGAAGACAGGCGTTTCGATGTCTCCATGATCTGTGGAGAAGAGGCCACGTCTCGCAGACGTAGCCGGGTCACGTCTTTCCACCTTGAAATTCAGATCTCTCTCCTAATAAGAACTCAGTTCGCCTATTCTATTCATCAACCACATCCCGACTTGATCGGGACAGGGTGAACACAGAGCATATCAAATTGATATTAAGAACCTTACAATAGATCATTTCAAGACTATTTTGAGAATATTTCAGACACGTCATCGATCTCTAAACCTATGCCAATCATACTTCTCGATGACCTTCCCGCCTGCTCCCTCCTCTTCGGGAGCAGGCGGGCAGGTGTGGTTTTGAGGCGAATCTCATCTCAAGATCCTTTGGAAGATCCTGTGGATAATTGAGGTCAGAATAGGATTTCGAAGGCCGATTCCACCGACTCGGCCCCTCTGACAGAGATGCCGGAAATCTTCCTTTTCACTTTGTTCAGGCTGGAGGCCGGACCGACAAATCTGCCAAACTGGAGTTGTTTGGCCTCTCGAATCCGTTCTTCCATGCGGGAAACGGAGCGTAACTCCCCTGCCAGACCGACTTCCCCCGCAAGAGCCGTACCCGGAGAAATGGGTCTGTCCTTGAAACTCGAGGCAACGGCGGATATGACAGCAAGGTCCGCAGAAGGCTCATCAATCCGCATTCCTCCCACGAAGTTCACAAAGACATCCTTTGTCCCCATGGGAAAACCCAGACGTTTTTCCAGAACTGCGAGCAGCATGGCGAGACGTCGCAGGTCGAATCCCGTGACATTCCGCTGTGGAGTCCCGAAACTGGCGTTCGAAACAAGAGCCTGAACCTCCACCAGGATGGGGCGACTTCCCTCTACAGAGGCCAGCACTGCAGAGCCTGACACGCCGTCTTTCCGTTCAGCCAGGAAGAGTTCGGAAGGATTGGCCACCTCCTTCAATCCTCGGGAGGTCATTTCAAACACGCCTATTTCATTGGTGGGACCGAACCGGTTCTTGACAGCCCGGAGAATCCGATAATCATGACGCATATCGCCTTCCAGGTAGAGAACAGTGTCTACCATATGTTCCAGCATTTTAGGCCCTGCGATGACGCCCTCCTTCGTGACATGACCGATCACCACTGCAATCATACCTCGGGTTTTGGTTATGTCGAGAATTCTCTGGCCGCACTCCCTCAGCTGGCTCAGGGTGCCGGGAAGACTGTCAAGGGAATCTGTGTAGATGGTCTGGATGGAATCCACAATGAAGAATCTCGATCTTTGAAGTGAAAGGTGTTCCCCGATCGCCTCCCAGCGATTCTCACCCGTAAGAATCAGGTGCTTTGAATCAACTCCCAATCGCCTCGCCCGTATGGCGATCTGCTCTTCACTCTCTTCGGCCGAGATATAGAGCACCGGGTGCGACAGATTTGCCACCATCTGGAGGGCCAATGTCGATTTTCCGATGCCTGGATTTCCACCCAGCAGGACAACGGAGGCGGGGAGGAATCCCCCTCCCAGGACACGGTCCACCTCCGGAATGCCAGTGGTTGTTCGCGGTGCCTCTTTTTCAACCAGGATGTCCGTTAGAGGGACTGACTCCCTGGGCTCCCTCGCCGTTCTTTTTCCTTCACCGGGAAGGCGATACTCTTTAAGCGTTCCCCACTCTCCACATGCGGGGCATTTTCCAAACCATTTGGGAGAATCGGCTCCACACTCAGAGCAGAGAAAAGTTATTCTCGTTGATGTCCTGGCCATTTTCGGGCACGGCGAAGTTGGCGATTCCCCTGTGCAAAATCAAGTGGATTCGCCCCGTCTTCCCTCATGCAAAGTGGGAGATGTGCGCTGCAGTGGATTTGGTGGTGAGAAATGCGGGTTAGAGATCCGTGCCCAACGACAGGTAGTACTGAGGTCTGGAAGAACCTCTGATCAGGTAATCCCAGGCGGTATCGAACCTCAGGATGGTATAACCGAGATTGAGTCGGACACCTATCCCGTAGCTCATAATAAAATCGTCAAACTCCCTTTTTCCTGTTTCAGGATCGCGGGATATCAGGTGCAGGTTGTCATCCCATGCGGCACCGGCATCAACGAACATGACACCGAAAATATTTCCTAGAATTATCCGCAGAGGAAATCCGAGAGCCAAATAGTTGATAAACGGGAAGTGGAATTCAAAATTCCCGAGAAACATATTTGTTCCGACGCGCTCGATGAACCGGCTTCCCCGCACCGGAAGGACGAAGATGGAAAAGTAAAGGTTCTTAAGGTAGTCGGAGTCGAGCGGATCAAAAATGTCAAGTTCATCATAGTTGACACGTTCGCCACTGCGTTTCCCGTTTGCCTCACCAACCCCGAAGATCCAATTGTTCACCCCTCCCAACAAGAATTTCTGTTTGTCTCTTCCGAAGCTGCGTCCTGCGGTCAAACGGAGGGCCAGGCTGTAAAGTTGGGAAAGCCTGAAGTAGCGGCGGCCATCCAACATGATCGTCCTGAATCCAATTTTATCTCCGTACAGGCCAAAGCTCTCCATATACTGAATGTTGGCCCTCCATCCGTCGCTGGGTCCGGTGAAGCCCCACATGCTGTTGTCGTATACCCAGCTGAGGCGATACGTGGGGAGTCGCAGCGTCTGATCCAGGGAATCGATGATTCCGTACTCGTTGTAGCCCACGAGTTCAAACACACGGTGATTAATGAAATGATGGGTGAAGCCAAACTCCGCTCTCTGAAATCTGCTGAAAGGTCTTGACGTTGAGAAATCGAAACTGTAATGCCGCAGGCGAATGGAATAACTGTAGGTGGGACGAAAGAAATCAGCGGTGTGAAACAGGGATAACGAGTAGTCATTTCTTCTTTTCAGATACTCATACAGCAAGAAGTAGTCACTGCTTTCAAGATCGACGACCAGTTCCGTCCCCAGAAAAATTCGATGATCCCCCAGGATGTCACTGAAGGCGAAAAGGGTAGTACCCCGGTAACCGAAGACACTGCTGAAACCCGCCTGGCCACTGACAAGATCCAGGGTGAACCGCGTCTGGTACGCGTGAGTCTTGTAGGTCCCATCCGGATTCTCGTAATCTTCCTTGGACAGGGGCTCGGCCAATTTTTGAGCGGTTGAATCCATCAGATTTTCATTGTAATGGGCATATTCAGGAGCGAAAATATACCGGGAATAGATGCCTGCACCGTGCTCCAGAGCCAGTGGTTCCGTCGGCTCCTGGGGCTGAGAGACCGCCACCTGCTCATCTTCTTTCTGATCCCTTTTCACAACAAAATTGGAGGGTGACACCTCCCGGTGGCCCAACTCAAGGGGATTGCTCACCGAATAGATATCGAATCCGATTCCTGAATATCCGCTGAAGATCATTTTCTGATCGTCAGTGGACCAGCTGAGCTGGATGATTCCAGTGAGAACATTACTCACCGCTTTCACGTCGTCACTGTCGAGGTCGTGGAGGTAGAGATTCCACACCCCATTCTTGTCGGACGTATAGGCCAGAGTATTCGTCGTGTGTGACCAGACAGGATAATTCTCGTTGTGAGGAGTATCCGTAACAGAGCTTATCTCATGCGTCTCGGAATCGATGACATATATATCTGTCTGCCGGTAGTTGTGGTCAAACATGGAGAAACTGGCTGGCACTTCGGTTTTGCCACTCCGGTCCGAAACAAAGGCAATATATCTGCCATCGGGAGACCAGGACGGCTCGGAATCCGAGAAGATGTCCTGGGTTAAATTCTCCAGAGATTTCGTTCTCATATTGTACACGTAGATGTCGCCGGACTGCTGTTTATTCCCCACGAAAGCGATTCTCTCTCCATCCGGATTCCACGCAGCCGTGAAAATGCCGTCAAAGTCCGATTCGAAATTCACTTTTTCCCGGCTTCCCTCTTTCACGTCAACCACATAGAGGGCATCGGATTCCCCTGCTTTGGCAGCAAAGGCGATTTTTCTACTGTCTGGGGACCAGGTAATACCCGGCTGAAGGAGCTTCAGCTCTTCTAGTCCAGGCGTCCGGTTTCCTTTGACGAGCCGCTTGATCTCCTTCCCGTCGATAGCCGAAAGAAGATAGATATCGGAGTAACCGCTCCTATCGCTGATTATGGCAATCTTGCTTCCATCGGGAGAAATTGCAGGCGAAATATTGAAATAGTTTTTCAACTCCTCATGATTCGTGACCCGGTGGGCAAAATCCTCCAGCTCGTCTCTTCCGGCCACGTCGGGCCAGTACTCCTTTTTCAAATACTTCTCCCACTGGTTGGAGAGATCCTTGAAATCCATGCCCAACGCCTTCTGAAATGCCTTTGTCACATCTTGCTGCAATTTCGCCTGGCCAAAAATTTCACCAATCTTCTCACGACCATATTTTTCTGAAATGAACTTCCAGACGGACTGGCCCCCTTTATAAGCCATATAATAGTCCAGTTCCCGGATCCCTGGAATTCGATCGTGGACTGCCACATCCCGCATTATCATGTCGGCCTGGGTGTCCCAGTCGGTTGAAAGATACTCAGCCAGCCCTTCATTCATCCAGAGAGGAATGCGCACCCGTATCCGGTTCTGAATGAGACTCTGGGCCGATCCACCATAAATCATATCGTTGATAATCGCATGAACGAGTTCGTGATGGACTACGTGCCTGAACTGCTCGTAGGATCCCTCAAAGGGGACAACGACGCGGTTCTTGAACAGTTCGGTGACACCACCTACGCCTTCCGGCATGTATTGGTAGGTTACGTTCGTCTGCTGGAAGTCATTGTGGGAATTGTAAATAATGATGGAAACCCGTTTCCGAAGATCCCAATTCATATATCTTGAAATCTGCTCATGAGCGTTTTCAGCCACCTTGGAAACAAACTCGGCCAGTGATTGACCACCCTGATAGAAATAGATGTCGAAATGGGGAGACTGCAGATAGGACCAGTCGAAGACCTTGTACTGAACCTTGTTCTTCCCGAAATACTGAGCGTGAGTGCTTCCCGCCGACGTCAGGATGAATGCCAGAACAATTAAAACAGTTCGACGCATCGCAATCCTGTAACCACCAATGATATGTAAGGTTCCATGAAAGCCCATCTCTCGTCGAAAATAGGAAGGAAAAGCAGCGATGTCAAGGAAAGGGGGACATATTCCGAGCGGTGGGAACATTTTATTTGCCCCTGGAAGAGACGTTCGGTAAGTTTTCGCGCCGTGAATTCACCCCTCTTTTTTATCTCGGATATTCATCTCGGCTTGAAGAATTCCAACTATGAATTGAGAAAACGGGAACGCCTTGCGGAGTTTGTTCGTCATGTAGTGGAAAAGAAGGGTAGCCTTTTCATCGTGGGGGATCTCTTTGACTTCTGGTTTGAATACAAATATGTCATGCCCAAAGCCTACTTTGATATCCTGACCGTCCTCTACGAGGCAAAACGAAAGGGAGTGAAGATCTATTTCATTCCTGGTAATCACGACTACTGGACAGGGGAATTTGCTGAGAAAATCATTTTCACGGAGGTTTATCCGGACGGATGCACCCTGGAATTTAACGGCAAAAGATTTCACATCATTCACGGTGATGGACTTCTGTCACGGGATGGGGCTTATCGTGCGTTGAGAAGGCTATTCCGCAACAAACTATTTGTATTTTTCTACCGCTGGCTGCATCCCGACTGGGGATATTCCATCGCGAAATGGATATCGAGAACGGGGAATCACAAGGCCCACAGTGAGGAGTACGACGAGGCCGTGCTGAAAGAGCTGAAGGAATTTGCGTCGAACCACGGTAGCGATGGGGTCGATTTTGTAATCATGGGCCATTACCATCAGGCCCGGCAGGTAGACCTTGGCAGTACATCCCTGGTCATCCTGGGGGATTGGCTGAAATATCATTCGTTCGGATATTTTGACGGAAACGAGTTTTCACTGAATTACTGGAGATAGACGGTTAATGGTACGTTTCTCGCTCAAACATCGTTTCCCCGAAAGGTATGCGGTTCTTTCTTGCCTCATGGCCGTCATCACCTTGTCATCCTGTTCCATTGTGAAAGGACTTTTTGGCAAAGAAGAGATCGTCGAAATGACGCCTCAGGTGGTGGAGGAACTGAGAATTGCCTACCTCAAGGGGGATCTGGATGCTCTGCAGGAGTTGATTGCTCTCTATGAAGATGAGAATCAACCCCTGGATATTCGCATAGGGTCCGTCAGAGCCATGGGTGAAAGCCGTCATCCCATGGCGCTCCAGTCGCTGGCGAGTTATGTCAAGGAAGCTGAAGCCCTGGAGCTGGAACTCATGATGGTCAGTGTTGACATTCTGGGGAACTTTGAGGGAGACCCCATGGCATCGGAAGCTCTCAGGGAATCAATCCTGAGTATAGATGTGAAGCTAAGGGGGCTCCAGCAGGCCGTTTTCAAGAGTCTCACGGAGGTGAGCACCGAAGACAAAATCCTGCTTCTTCTGGACGTGTATGAGCGAAGTCGTGCGGCGTTTCAGAACACCGCTCTCATGGTTTCAAGAATAATGGGCAAAATGGACCGGGATGAAGTCATCCCCGTTCTGGTTTTTCTCGCCAATGACCGCTCGCTGGACATTAAGATCCGGAACCGTGCTCTCGATATCCTTGCCCAGAAGAAGGACAGTCCCGAGGTTGTGGACATGTTCGTGGAAATGCTCACGGACCCCACGATCGAGTCTCAGATCAGGGATTTTGCCCTCCGGACCATGAAGGACGTGAAAGAGGAACAACTCATCCTGGCTCTTCTTGACACGTACCACCAGGGACAGCGATCATACTTTTCTCTACTCAACACGCTCGTGGACGCATTGGGGAACTTTGACGACCCGGCGGTGATGCCAACCCTCATCGAAATAGCCCTCTCTTCCGACCTGACTCCACAGCTGCGAATCAAGGCGATAAACAACCTCGCCAGTTTTGATGATCCGTCGGTGTTCGAGCAGGTTCTCCCCATGCTCGAAGAACCCGAAAATTACCGGTACTATCCACACCTCATCAAACTGGCACGCCAGCTGGGCGTGACCGACCGGTACAAGAGTGAACTCGAAAGCGCCGCTCTGGTGGCACAAGAAAAAGCTCTGAAAAAGAAACAGTCGAAGGAATGAGTTCCGCAAGATATCTCCGTCCCGGATACGGCCTCGCCATCGTTTCGGTCATGATTCTCTTTAGCTGCGGACCTAAGAAACCCGTCTCGCCTTCCGCTACAGTCGCTGCAGCCCTCCAGTCGAGCGCTCAACCTGTAGAAAAAATGGATTTCTTCCCTGCGGTTGAACGCGCACGCAACGACATCGCATCCCTTATCGGGTTATCCAAAACGCGATTGGACGCCACGTTCACGGCGGTAATAGACTCCGCGATCGCTCAGGGAGAAGCCGCAGAACTTGATGGACTGCGGCAAAAAGAAAACTCAGTCTTTCAGGATCTCATTGCCACCCTCGATATGTTCCTTCAGTACGTCCCCTCCGGGGGAGTCATGGACCAGGAAGTGACCAGGGGAAGAAACAATGTGGCAGCCAAATATGAGTCATATACCAAATCGATCGATGCCGGCGTTACGGATGAATACGTGGACGCCGTGGAAAGAACAGCCATCGAGTCGAACGCGCGGAGCCTCATGACTGAACTCCAGTTCGTTGAATCCTCTCTCCCCCTTCCGCTTGACAGCCTGAAAGCAGGACCCACATTCGTTCTCGAAGCTGACTCCGTAGACCTCTTTTTTGAAGTGCAGAGGGATATCGAGGATATGAGCAAAGAACTTGAGCAGTTGAGAGCCACAGTCGAGCAGTATCAAACGGCAAAGGCCGAAATGAATGCCTTTCTGGAACGGGAAAGGGTCCTGTCAGAACAGATTCAGAAAAGCCAGACCGACATTCAGGTGCTGGAGCAGAAAATGGACACGACTCGTCAGGAGCAGAAGCAGGGCTTTTCACGACTTGACACAAAGCTCAAAGAAGGTGCCGACTCTCTTGGCACCGTAATTCGCCAGGTGGAAGCCGGCGTGAGGACCGATCTCTCCAAGCTCTCGTCGGGGATCCAGGACAGCCTGACGGCCCAGAAACAGGGGTCGGACAGTCTCTTCTTCCAGGTGGGGACCAACATCAAGCTGTTCAGGGAAGAGATTGATTCCCTTAAGGGCATTATACGCTACTTCGATATCGCAGAAAAAGGACTTCCGGAGATCGATGAAGAGATCCTCAATATTCTCAAACTTCCAACACTCCGCCATAAGGTAACGCTTAAGAACGGTACCGTGTTCGTGGGTGAGCTCCTGGCAGAGAACCTTGACGTCATCATTATGCAGACCGCCATCGGAAAACTCGTCGTGGAGAAGGATTCAATCGTTGAATTCGAGGAGAAGTACTTCCCGGGTCCGAGGGTTGAGTTCGAGGGCGAATACGAGCAGACCGAGTACCGCGATCGAGAGGAATTTCAGGGGATGGTCCGGAACGTGGGGAAGAAAAAAGCCGATTTTGTCAAAGTGACTTTTTTTCTCTGGGACGCCAGGTCGAATCCCGTGGGTGTGGGCTCGGCGTTTGTGGAAGGTTCCACGACTGAGTTTGACACCGGCGTCATCAGTGAAGCCACTGTTGTCCCGGGAGAACTCGCGATGTACCGCGTGGTTGTTGAAAAGGAACCCGGGAAAAAAGTGGCCTATCGTACCAATGAAGTCAAATGGAGAGACTATAAATAGAGAACAGACTGGTGATTGGTTAACTGGATACTGGTGACAGGATACTGGTGACTGGATACTGGTTAGTGGTTGAACGGTTAATTGGTGCACTGGTGGACTGGTTGCCTGATTACCTGGTTTCCTGATTACCTGGTTAACTGGTTACTGCCTTCTGCCAAAGCGCTAGGTCCGCAACCATCGTTCCCATTCCCTCAACCTCACCTGGGGGATTTCGTAAATCCTGAACAACTTCTCCCGATAGAGAGTCTGGTTGATACGATGGGTGAGGGTGAAAAGATGAATCTTGACGAGGGCCCTTCCTGAGTGAGCTATCTGCTGCAGGAGCGTATCCTCCACCGGAAGTACCCAAACGAATTCCACCCGCCCGTCCTCAGCAACTGTTTCATCCATTTCAACGACCTTCTCCTCTGATATCTGGTAGAGGATGGAGTCATCGTCCAATACCACCAATCCATCGATCCCGAATTCGGTCATGCCCTCAAGAATCAGGTAGTAGGTTTTCTTCTTTTCTCCCCCACCACGCAGTCGTAGCTGAAACGTCGTTGTCAGTCTGCCGTGATAAGGTTTGTCCGGATACTCGTTTGGATCATACAGGTATCCGAAGTTCTCCTCAAAAACCTTTTCTCCACGGGAGCTTTTCTTTTCTTCAAACCTGTATTCCAGCTCCCAGTATTGAGCCGTATGCTTGAAATCTGTGCGAATTATATCTCTGAATTTCTCAGTTACGTCGGCAAATTCCCCATACAGCTCCTGGGCCTTCTCCCCGCCCTCGTCAAACTCATCCTCCAGCCGGTCAAGCAAATCTGATTCCCGGTCACCCAGCTTCTCCATCCTGGCCGCCTCCGTGATGAGTCGCTGCTGTATCTGCCGGACGCCTTCCAGTAACCCGCCTGTGCTGGAAACGGAAGTTTTGCACTTCTGGAATGCCAGCCTTAATTCCCGGTATGGAGTCTCTTCAGTGGAAACGCCCGTTGGTGCCGCGTCCAACAGCCCTGAATACTGAAGACTGCACGCCTCAGCTGCCGATTGGCTCTCTAGTTGTAGTCTGGCCATCTCGGCCACACCGTCTTCCATTTGCCCTATGAGCTCTCCGAAAGTATCCAGCAGCTCCAGAATGTCCCGGAGCTTCTCCCTGTCGCTCTCTGAAGACTCTTGCAGGTAAACTATTTCATTTGTGACGGTTTGCTCTGACTCAACAATTGACCGGTAGAGTTCCCAGACACGCTCTTCATCACCGCTTTTCGCTCTTCCTGCGAGGAGATAGTCGAGTGAACTCATTAATGAGGCGAGAGAATCTGTCATGGTTCGAAGATGCCTGTGGGTCTGCTCCAGTGAGAGGCGAATCGAATCACCCTTCCCATAAACGGGAAATCGAGCCAGCGCATCATCCATCGACCGAAACTTCCCCAGCGGCTTTTGGGACCTGGAAAGGGACCTTTCAGATTCTTTCCCTGATTCATCGACATCCGTTTCCAGCTCCTTGCCAAATTCTATTACTTCATCCATCCTTTCCGTAAAGGTGAAAACCGATTCCCTTAAAGGTTCCTGCCGGTTGATTTCAGCACGGGAGTTTTCCAGGTTCTCTCCGAATCGTCTCGCGAGGTTCTCAGCCTCTTCCCAGTTTTCGTCTTCGGGCGTTAGCTTCTCCACGGACCTCAGCAATCCTGCGCTGAAAAGCTTCAGGTAGGATTTGTGGTCTTTATTCAGGGACGTGGCGTGTTCACGGAGTTCTGTCACAGAGTTTCTGTATGCCTGGTAGTCGCTTTCAATCGATTGATAGAAAGGTGATCTCTGAGAAGCAGCATCGAACAGAGACCTCAGTTTCTTCTCTACCTCCCGGTAGTCCCGTTCTGAGTCTTTTGCCCATGAAGCTATCTCGCTCACCGGGCTCTCAAACCCGGTTCTCAAAAGCTCTTCCTGATCACCCGACTGCCAGGCGGGTGGGAGTATCAGCGCCAAACAGAGGCCGTACGAAAGTCGTGGGAGTTTCATGGGGTAGTACCGCTGCTGAAAATTCCTAGCGATCCCCACCCGTCAGGGTGACCATAATTGCCTTCTGAATATGAAGACGATTCTCTGCCTCATGGAAAACGAGGGACCTGGGACCATCTATCACTTCGTCAGTGACCTCGTCACCCCTGTGGGCCGGAAGGCAGTGCATGAACCAGGCTTCCTCCCCCGCGGCTTTCATCATTTGGGAGTTTACCTGATAAGGCCGGAACAATTCTTTCCGCGACTCGGCCTCAGATTCCCGTCCCATACTGGTCCAGGTATCCGTATAAACAACATGGGCACCGGGAACGGCGGTCAGCGCATCGTGGGAGATGGAAATCTCACTCAAACCAGCCGACTTCGCGGCCTGAAATGTCTTTGAATCGGGTTCACAACCTTCCGGACACGCGACGGTCAGCTTGATGGGAATCCTCTGGGCCAGATTGAGCCACGAGTTGGCCAAATTGTTGCCGTCTCCCACAAACACAACCTGCAGCTCCTTGAGATGTCCCCGGTGCTCCAGAATCGTGAAGATATCCGCCATGACCTGGCACGGATGATTGTAGTCTGTCAGTCCATTGACAACGGGTACGGTGGCGTACTCACTCAATTCGAGCAACTGTTCGTGGTCAGACACCCTTGCCATGATGAGGTCGTTATATCGAGACAGCACTTGAGCAAGATCCTTTCCCGATTCCCGTGTGCCGAGTCCAATGTCTGAAGGCGCCAGATAAATGGCATGTCCTCCCAGCTGCCACATGCCCGTTTCAAACGATACCCGAGTTCTGGCGGATGGCTTCCGAAATACCATCGCAAGGGATTTCCCCTTCAACAGGTGGTGTTCCGTCCCCGCTTTCGTCTCCTTTTTCAGCCGGGCAGCCAGTCGAAAAAGCTCATCAATTTCCTGGGATGAGAAATCGATAATGTGGAGAAAATCACGTTTCACGACTGGTGACTGGATACTTGATACTGGATGCTAGATACTGGATGCTAGATACTGGATGCTAGATACTGGATACTAGATACTGGATACTGGATCCTTGATACTTGACCCTTGATACTTGACCCTTGATACTTGCCTGTCCCGTAGCGTCAGCGTACGGGGATACTTGACCCTTGATACTTGATCCTTGGATCTTGCCTGCCCCGCCCGCCTGCTCCCGAAGGGCGGGCAGGTGGGAGCGAAACGACCGTACGGGGGTTTTTCAGAGAATGTACCGGCTCAGATCCTGATCCTTGACGATTTCCTGCAATTTATCTTGGACCATCTGCTTCGTGACGGCAATGGATTCATCCTTGCCGCTCGATTTCTCAAACAGGATATCCTCAAGGAGGGTTGTCATGACCGTATGAAGTCGACGGGCCCCGATGTTTTCCGTGGCCTCATTGACTTCACTGGCAATCTTTGCAATCTCCAGAATGGCCGCCGCGCTGAATTTCAGACTCACCCCCTCTGTATTGAGAAGGGCCGTGTACTGTTTGATAAGCGCATTTTCCGGGTGAGTGAGGATTTTCACAAAGTCATCGGTGGTCAGCGAATCCATTTCAACCCGGATGGGGAATCTACCCTGGAGCTCGGGGATCATATCAGACGGCTTTGACACATGAAACGCGCCTGCCGTGATAAAAAGAACATGGTCTGTTCTCACAATGCCGTATTTGGTGATAACGTTGCTCCCCTCCACGATGGGGAGAATATCCCTCTGAACCCCTTCACGGGAGACATCAGGACCGGCGCCGCCGCTTCCGCCCACTATCTTGTCAATCTCATCGAGAAACACGATCCCGGAATTTTCCACGCGAGATTTCGCCTGTCGCTGGACTTCTTCATGATCGATCAGTTTCGCTGCCTCTTCGGCCTCAAGGATCTTCCGGGCTTCAGACACAGCGGTCCGGCGACGTTTCGTCCGTCTCGGGATGGCACTGCCAAACATGTCCTGCAGATTGACTCCCATCTCTTCCAGCCCAATGGGTCCAAAAACTTGCATAAACGGCATTGATTCGTCACGAACCTCAAGCTCAATGATTCGATCTTCAAACTCCCCGGCCGTCAATTTGGCGCGAAGTTTTTCCCGCGTCCTCTTTCTCCTTTCTTTCAGTTCCGGATTTTCCTCCCCTCCCGATACCGTGCCATCGCTGGGAAAAAGGATGTCCAGAATCCTTTCGTTGGCCATCTCCTCCGCCTTAACGGCCACTTCCTGCTCCTTTTCCCGCTGCACCATGGAAACCGCGATGTCCATGAGGTCGCGAATGATCGATTCCACATCCCGACCCACGTAGCCCACTTCAGTAAATTTCGAGGCTTCAACCTTTATGAATGGGGCATTGGCCAGGTTCGCCAACCGGCGCGCGATTTCCGTTTTTCCTACCCCCGTGGAGCCGATCAGGATGATATTGTTGGGAACGATCTCTTCACGCATTTCATCGGACAGTTGTTGACGGCGCCACCTGTTTCGCAGCGCGATGGCCACCGACTTCTTGGCGTTCTTCTGGCCTACAATGTAGCGATCCAATTCTGCCACAATCTCTCTGGGAGTCAGGTCTTTCATTTCAATTCCAGCAGGGTGATTTGATCGTTTGTGTAGATACAGATGTCAGCGGTGATTTTCAGCGCCCGCTTAACGATTTCAGTCGGCGAGGATACGTCACAGCTTATGAGCGCCTGAGCCGCCGCCAGGGCATATCCGGCACCTGAACCCACAGCGACAATGGTCCCATCGGGCTCCACCACATTTCCGTCACCGGAGACCAGATAACTTTGATCTCGATCCATGAGAGCCAACAGTGCATCAAGGTTTCGGAGGTATTTGTCGGTACGCCATTCTTTGGCCAGCTCCACAACGGCCCTCTGCAGCTGGCCGTTGTACTGCTCCAGCTTCTCCTCAAACTTCCCAAAAAGGGTGAGGGCATCGGCCGCCGCACCGGCGAAACCGCCCAGTATCTCGTTGGGCGTCGTTTCGAATTTCCGCACCTTGACCGCTTTCTGCTTCAGCTGCATATCACCCAAGGTAATCTGACCGTCACCCCCCATGGCAGCTTTCTTTCCAAGCCTTACACCGAGAATGGTCGTGGATCGAATCGTCATGGTTGCCCTATTTCGCCGTGGTGAGATAACGAAGGAAATCACCGTCAGTGGTCAGGACCAGTATCGTCTTATCATCCAACGTTTCCCTGAAGATCTCCATGGTCTTGAGGAACCGGTAGAATTCTGGATCCCGGCTGTAAACAGCGGCGTAAATGTCCGCAGCCTCCGCGTCGGCGCGCCCTTTGATCTCCTGTGCCTGGCGATAGGCTTCCGAGGTGATTTCCTTGAGTTCGCGCTCCCTCCGACCGTTGATTCGGGCAGACTCGCCCGCCCCTTCCGATCGGAATTGTTCCGCGATGCGGTTTCTTTCCGAAATCATCCGCGAATAGACTTCCTGCCTCACCTGCTCCACGTAGTTGATCCGCTTGAAGCGAAAGTCGAGGATTTCCAGGCCGAGATCGGAGGTGCGGGACTGCGCGGACTCCAGCACTTCCAGGGCAAGTTTCGATCGTCCGCTCTCAATGATTTCCCGTCGAGAAGGCTCCTGCTCCCCGAGCTCTTCGGATCTCTCGAATTCCCGGTTGCTGCTTCGCACCACTTCAATGAGATCATGATTTGCTACAACGTTACGGGTTTCACCGTCCAGGATGTCGTCCAGGCGTGATTGAGCACCGATCTCCGTGCGCAGGCGTTGAAAGTATTTAAGAGGATCAGTGATCCGCCAGCGGGCATAAGTGTCCACGTAGACGAACCGTTTGTCCCGGGTTGGAACCTGATTCGGGTCGCCATCCCATTCCAGAAACCGTTTGTCGAAATAGTTGGCCTTCTGAATGAACGGGATTTTCATCTTCAAGCCGGGAGTCGTTATGGCATCCCCTTTCGGCTCTCCAAACTGCGTGACAATCACCTGCTCGATTTCATTCACGACGAAGACCCCTCCTCCAAGTACAAGGAGCGCCACTAGTACTGCAATAACGATCAGGATAACGGCAGCGTTTCTCATTTTATCACCTCCTGGCCCAGCGGCAGCAGCGGCAGGACCCCTTTCAATTCACTGTCCAGAACAATCTTCTGTTTCACCGTCGGATAGACGGCCTCCATAGTCTCAAGGTAAATGCGGCGTCGCGTTACCTCGGGTGCCCTTCGATAGGACGCGAGCAAGGCCCGGAATAACTCGGCATCGCCCTTGGACCGGTTCACGCGATCGGTGGCGTACCCTTCAGCCTGCTGGATGGTCTGCTCGGCCTCTCCACTGGCACGGGGAATCACACGATTATATTCGGATCTCGCTTCGTTGATCATCCTCTCTTTCTCCTGCTGCGCCTGGTTGACTTCATTAAACGCCGGCTTCACGGGATCGGGAGGATTGACATCCTGCAATACAATCTGTTCCACCTTGAGTCCCGTTTCGTACTGATCGCACAGTTCCTGAAGCCTCACTTCAACTTCCGACGCAATCTCCTGCCGGCCGATGGTCAGCACCTCGTTCACGCTCCGGTCACCGATGACTTCACGCATTACCGCCTCATTCATGTCGCGAAACGTTTCGGGGAGAAGGGCCCTTACCCTGAAGAGAAACTTGTAGGGATCGCGCACACGAAACTGGGCCGTCCATTCCACCACGGCCACGTTGAGGTCTCCCGTGAGCATGAGTGATTCACCCGTAAATGCCTGTGGGGAATACCGGGTTCGAACACCGGCTCTTTCAGTACGAAACCCGAATTCCTCCTTGAGTTGGATTTGAACCGGCACCTTGGTGACTGTCTGAATGGGGCTTGGCCATTTGAAGCGGAGTCCCGGTTGGGCCAGACGCGTGTATTCACCAAACGTCAGGATAACACCTACCTCTTCGGGAGCTACCGTGAAGACCGAACTCCAGACTATGAATATGCCGAGAATGACCAGAACGATCGTAACCCACCCCACATTGAATGTGGGAATGTTGATCTCTCTGTTCCCGACTATGATTTTCTGAGCCATGATCTTGCTCCTTTCTTAGTGTGTAACTGCAATCCTCAGGGTCTCCTTCTCAGTCTTGCCACCGGGATTTTCATCTGGTCGCGGTATTTCGCCACCGTCCGGCGGGCAATGGGATACCCAAGTTTTTTCATGATTTCCGCCAGCTTGTCATCGGAATAGGGATGCTGCTTGTCTTCTTTCTCCACCACCTCTTTGAGTCCATCTTTGACAATCTTTGTGGAGACTTCGTCTCCGGTCTCCGTTGTTATTCTTTCGGAGAAAAAATATTTCAGTTCATACAGACCGTAGGGTGTCTGAACGTATTTCCCCCGGGTGACCCGGCTCACGGTTGATATGTCCATATTGATGCGGTCTGCGATGTCCTTCAGAACCATGGGTTTCAGCGCGGAGGTGTCACCGCGGAAAAAATCGGGCTGCCGGGTCATAATCGCCTTCATCACCTTCAACATGGTCATCTGCCGCTGCTGGACGGCCTGCATGAACCAGTGGGCGGAACCCACCTTCTTGCGGAGAAACCTTCGAAGGTCGGGATCGGCCCCATCCTCAGTTTCCAGCAGATTGATATAGACCGGCGACAGACGGAGTACCGGGACATTGGAGTCGTTTACAGAGACAACCAGTTCTCCATCCACTTCCTCCACGATGAGATCCGGAACAATGTAGTCCGCACTCGACGTAGGGGCACCCTCTCCCGGCTTGGGATTCAGACGCGATATGATGTCCATCGCCTCGTTCAATTCTTCCCTGGAACAACCGAGGCCCCGCCTCAGTTTCTCAAACCTCCGGTTGGCAAAATCTTCAAATCGATGGGTAACGATTTCCAGTGTCAGATCACTCCTCGAATTGACCTCGAGCTGAACTCTGAGACACTCCTGCAGACTCCTGGCCCCCAACCCGGGGGGATCAAGCCTCTGAACCGTGTGGAGAATTTCCTCCACCTTTTCCGGTGAGACGCTCAGTCTGTCCGCGATTATTTCTACGTCTGAGGCGAGATAGCCTCTTTCGTCGATATTCCAGGCTATCTCTTCCGCGATTCTTCTCTCCTCCCCGGTGATATCAAGCAGCCGGATCTGCTCCAGAAGTCGATCTATCGGATCTGGCCTGTAAGGAATGGGCATCTCCCGATGCTCCTGGCCCTTATCGTACCTGGTTCGGATCCGGTAGTCTTCAGGACTGTTTACGAGATCGCCCCAATCCACCCCTTCATCCTGGTCCCCTTTATCTGAAGATTCCGGCTCTTCAGCTTCCGACTCTTCCATTTCCAGAACAGGGTTATTCTCCAACTCCTCCATGATCCGATCTTCCAGATCGAGAGTATTCAACTGCAACAGGACCGTCTGCAGAATCTGCTGGGGCGTCAGTCTCTGACGCTGTTCCAATGATTGTCTCAGTTCAACCATTCAATCAAGTTTGAAGCGTTGGCCGAGATATAACTTCCGAGCTTCCCCGTCTCTGGCCAGGAACTCCGCCGTCCCCGATTTCAAAACTTGCCCGTCATAGAGCAGATAAGCCCGATCGGTTATGGATAACGTCTCCCGCACATTATGGTCGGTGATAAGAACACCGATGTTTCGATCCTTCAAGGACTTTATTATCGACTGGATATCCTCGACGGCGATGGGATCGATGCCTGCAAAAGGTTCATCCAGGAGCATGAAATCCGGATCCGTGATCAGCGCCCTGCTGATCTCGGTTCTCCTCCGTTCGCCACCGGAAAGATTATATCCCTTGCGAGCCCTGATCTGCGAGATGGACAGGTCTTCCAGAAGGGATTCAAGTTTCCTCTCCTGTTCCTCGCCCGAAAGTCCCGTCATTTCAAGGACAAGCCTCAGGTTGTCTTCCACGGAAAGCTTGGCAAAGATGGATGCTTCCTGTGACAGGTATCCGATCCCCTTTCTCGCCCTCTTGTACATGGGCATCTCGGTGATATCTTCCTCGCCGAAATATACATTTCCGGCTGTGGGCCTGATCATCCCGGTAATCATATAGAAGGTTGTCGTCTTGCCTGCACCGTTGGGACCCAGAAGCCCCACGATCTCTCCCTTTTTGAGTTCAATCGTAATTCCCCTCACAACCATTCGTTTGCCGTACGATTTCTTCAGACCGCGGCCCATGAGAATCTTGCCATCGCGCTCGGGATCTTTCATGGACTATCGATCCGCGACTCCCCACGGTTTATGAATTTTCCAGTGAGTCAGGTCGACATTGGATTCGAAACCGATGCCGTACAGCGTATCCATTGACTCGGTCGTCAGCATGATGGTGTCCTGCGTGGCAATCTGTCCCTTCTTGTGATCCCAGAAAAGAGAATCGGTGTAGAGCGTCACTCCACTGTCCGAAACAACCACCACGTTACCGATGGCCAGAAGATTATCGCTCGCTTCGAAAACAAGGGCCCTGTCCGACTTGACATTTGACATATGCTCTTCATCCACGGAATAGAAATCCGTGTCCACTTTCTCATCCAGGATTACTTCCCGCCTGTCCTCATATTTGGCCAGATGACCCGATCTCACCACCGCCCGTTTTCTCCCTTCTCTCGTGAGCACTATGGTGGGGTTCCAGGTTTCCTGATCCGGTAACTCTTCCCGGGAAAGCGTCAGGGCAGTCTCCGTATCTCCCGTGTTGCCACACCCCGCAATGACCATCAAGAACAGGCTCACCACATAGCGCATCATTACGTCAATCCTGACTTTAGAATATCATGGATGTGTACAATACCCGCAGGTATTCCACTGAATCGATCGTCCTTGTAGACAAATAAACTCGTGATGGAAAATTCTTCCATAATTTCCAGTGCCTGAATGGCCGGAGTATCCTCAGACACCCACTTTGGATCCTTGGTCATCAAAGATTCCGCGGTTCTGTCCATGATATGCCCGTCCTGCTCAAACGCTCGACGGAGGTCTCCATCAGTGATGATGCCGGCCAGTTCTCCGTTATCTGCCATGACGATGGCCACTCCAAGGCGCTTCTGACTGATTTCCAGAAGAGTGGACTTCACGTCCGAGTCCACCTTTACCACAGGGAGCTGATCCCTCGCGTGCATAATCTGCCTTACTCTCAGATGCAGTCTTTTCCCCAGGGCACCCGAGGGGTGTAGGAGGGCGTAATCGTCACGCTCGAATCCCTTTCTCTCCATCAAAGCAATGGCCAGAGCGTCACCCATAGCCAGAGCGGCTGTGGTGCTGGCTGTGGGAGCGAGATCGAGGGAGCACGCCTCCCTGTCGACGCTTGCGTCAAGTGCCACGTCCGCCATGGAAGCGAGTGTCGATTCCTTCCTCCCAACCAGGGCAACCACTTTCGTCCCCAGGTGGAAAAATGCATACATGAGCTGAACAATTTCGCCCGTCTCTCCGCTTCTCGAAACTACGAGCACCAGGTCATCCCCGGTGACCATCCCGAGATCTCCGTGGAGAGCCTCCGCCGGGTGGAGGAAGTTGGCCGGCGTCCCCGTGCTGGCAAGCGTGGAGGCGATTTTCTGGGAAATAAGGCCGGATTTCCCCATACCCGTGACCACGACCCGGCCGCTGCATTGAGCAATCAACTCCACTGCCCGCTCGAAATCCCTGTCAATCCTGTCAACCAGTCTGGCCACGGCCTCCGCCTCGATTTCGATGACCTCACGACCAACATCAGTCGGTTTTCTCTTCTTATTCGTCATGGACTAAATCATCCTTTCCATCCGAGGTTCTTTGACGAACTCTCTCCAGGGCCGATTCGTAGATACCCTTGCTTTCCAGAATCATCTCCACCGCCTCGCGGACAGCTCCCTCGCCTCCCCTGGCCTGTGTGGTGTATTTCGCTATCTGCTTTGCCCGTGGATGAGCATTCGCGACGGCGATGGGAAGTCCGACAGTTTCCATGATGGTTAGGTCGATAATATCGTCTCCAATGAACGCGGCTTCTTCGTCACTGAAATCGTACTTGGACCGCAGTTCATAGTAGGCGTCCATCTTGTTCAGGTTCCCCTGATAACAGTCCTTCTCGAGCCCCATCTCCATGACCCTCACATCGGTGGCCGGTGAATACCGGCCTGAAATGATTGCCATTCGTATCCCCGCGGCTCTGACGAGGGCGACGCCGGCAGCGTCAAGAACACTGAAACGTTTCAGCTCGATTCCGTCACTGCCCTTGTAGATGGTGCCGTCCGTGAATACCCCATCCAGATCGGAAAGAATAATCTTGATCTTTCCCGCGGCTTTCTTCAGATGGAACGTCATGCAACTTCCCCGTCCATGACCAGTTCTCGGATCTTCTTGAGAGTCGAGAGCAGGTTTTTCGTTCTTTCCAGCGGCCATTGCGTCACGGCATCACTCTTCGCCTCATCCACGCTGTCGTGAACTTCAACAAAAATCGCGTCGAACCCGGCGGCCACGGCCGCCCGGGCAAGACTTGGAATGGTGTCGCGATCGCCACCCGAACGATCTCCGAGACCGCCGGGCCGCTGGGCACTGTGGGTGGCATCGAAGACAACCGGATAACCCATCTCTTTGAGAAATGGGAGGGCCCGCATGTCAGAAACCAGATTGTTGTAACCGAAACTGACACCGCGTTCGGTGAGCAGGATGTCGGTGTTTCCAGTGGATTCTATCTTCTTCACCACATTAGTCATATCCCATGGTGCGAGAAATTGACCCTTTTTTACGTTGACGCATTTACCCGTTTCGCCGGCTGCGAGGAGGAGATCGGTTTGACGACAAAGAAACGCAGGTATTTGAATAATGTCCACCACCTCACCAACGGGACCGGCCTGCTCCGGCCCGTGGATGTCGGTCAATATCGCCACTCCCGCCTTCTCCTTCACTTTCTGAAGGATCTCCAGCCCTTTATCCAGGCCAGGCCCTCGGAATGACCCTACCGACGTCCGGTTCGCTTTGTCAAAGGAAGATTTGAAGACAAACGGGATATCAAGCTCCTCACAAATCGACTTGAGTGCGTCAGCCATTTTCACCGAATGATCCTCTGACTCAATGACACACGGTCCGGCTATGACCGGGAGATGATTCCCGCCAAACTCAATGTTCCCCACCGTGACCTTCATTTAGAATCCTGAAACTTTAGGGACGCCTTGACAAAATCACGAAAAAGGGGATGAGCCCTGTCCACCCTGCTCCTGAGCTCAGGATGAAACTGCGTACCTATGAACCATGGATGATCCCTTATTTCAACAATCTCAGCCAGGTCCAAATCCGGATTAACCCCCGCGACGTACATACCGTGCTCTTCCAGTGTTGACCGGTACTCATTGTTCACTTCATATCGGTGCCGGTGGCGTTCCGATATTTTCCTTTTCCGGTAGGCACGGAAGGTTTTTGTACCCGGCCTGATTTCACACGTGTAAGCCCCCAGCCGCATCGTGGCACCCTTATCCTTCACGTTTCTCTGTCCCGGCATAAGATCAATGACGGGATAAGGCGTTTTCTTTCTGAACTCCGTACTGTTCGCTTTTTCCAAACCACATACATTTCTGGCGAATTCAATAACGGCCGTTTGCAGACCCAGACAAATACCCAGATAGGGAACCCGCTTCTCCCTGGCGTATTTGGCGGCAAGTACCTTGCCCTCAGTGCCCCTGTCACCAAACCCGGGGAGGACCAGCACACCCTGGACACCGTTCAAAAGCTCTTCACAATCTGCATCCTTTTCCAGCTCCTCGGTGTTGATCCAGTTAACGGAAATCCGGGCGTCATTTTCCACTCCCGCATGGACAAAGGCCTCCAGGACGCTTTTGTAGGCGTCGGGAAGTTCCGTATACTTGCCACACAGGGCAATCCTTACTTCCCGGCTGGGCTTCTTATACCCCGTGATAAACTTCTGGAGCTTCGAAATATCCGGTTTCACACCATCAATCCCGAACTGCTCAGAAATCAAATCACCCAACTTCTGCCTGTGGAACACCAGGGGAACTTCGTAAATGCTTTCCACATCCCTCGCCTCAACAACGTGGCTCGGCAACACGTTGCAGAACAGGGATATTTTCTCTCTTACCGATCGCGAAATATGGGAAGGCGTTCGACACAGAATAACGTCGGGCTCCAGGCCGATTTCCCTGAGCTTCATGACACTGTGCTGGGTAGGCTTGGTCTTGAGTTCTTCACTCGCCTGCACGAAGGGCAAAAGGGTGACGTGCACGATGAGGCAGTTTTGCCGGCCCAGATCCAGACGCATCTGTCGAATGGTTTCCAGGAACGGTTGACTTTCAATATCGCCCACGGTTCCGCCCACTTCCGTGATAACCACATCGAAACGCTTGGGCCTGTTTATACCTAAAATACGGTTTTTGATTTCATCCGTGATGTGTGGAATGACCTGAATCGTCTGACCCAGATAGTCTCCCCTGCGTTCTTTGTCCAGAACCGACTGGTAAATCTGCCCCGTGGTCGCATTATTCTCCCTGCTCATATCCACGTCAATGAAGCGCTCGTAATGCCCGAGATCGAGGTCAGTCTCCGACCCATCATCAAGGACAAAAACTTCACCGTGCTGAAAAGGGTTCATCGTCCCGGGATCCACGTTGAGATAGGGATCGAGCTTCATGACTGTTACCGTCAGCCCGCGACTCTTCAAAAGGTAACCGATGGACGCCGTCGCTATCCCCTTGCCAAGACCCGACATGACGCCGCCCAGAACGAAAATGTACTTGGCAGGCTTTCTAGGCAACCCCTGATACCTCCCGAGCCCTCGCAAGGTCTTCCGGTGAGTTAATGCTGAAATGATCGTGGAGTGTGATGACGACCTTTACGGGGATGCCGTGATCCAAGGCCCGCATCTGTTCAAGATGTCTTTCCTTCTCCTCCGACGTCCTCTTCATGCGTGAGAAGTCGAGGAGAAACTTCCTCTCGTAAACATAAAGACCGATGTGCTTGTACGTATTGGGCGGGGGATACGGGCCAGATGAACTCCTGAAGAAATCATCTGCAAAACCGTCTTCCGTTACTCGAACTTTTACCACGTTAACATCGGCCCACTGTTCGCCATTCAATGAGGTGGTCGCCACGGTCCCCATTTTGAGCCGGCTGTCGTCAAGAAACGGCTGAACAGCTTGTTCAATGATCTCTTCCTCAATAAACGGTTCGTCTCCCTGAATATTGACATATATATCACCCTCACCATCTCTGGCCACTTCCGCGACACGGTCAGTGCCCGTCCTGCAGTTGGACGAAGTCATAACCAGAGGTATCCCCAGAATATCCATCGCCCTGGCCACCCGCTGGCTGTCCGTGGCCACCGTGACCGTATCCAGTACAGTCGCCCTTGCTGCCCGCGCGTAGACCTGGGCCACCATGGGGAGACCGTCAACGGGAATCAATACCTTTCCGGGGAACCTTGACGAGTGGTACCGGGCAGGAATAACGCCCACAATTCTGGGGCCGGGCTTCTTTTTCATGATGATTTCTCTGCCACTCTGGGCACGAGGCAGTTTTCACTGACTTTTTAGGAGAGACTTTCTGTTTTATCTCCAGGGTTACAGCCCATGTACAATTATCGTGCCAGTGCAAATTTAGGTTTGTCGTGCCCCCTAATCAAGGAAAAGGCAACTGTGATGCAGGATGCCTGGAGCAGTTCCGTCGGCTCAGAATAGCCCCCGTGCGGCCGTTGCAAAGGGTGGTTCCGCAGGGGTTCTGGAATACAGATCAGGTGGCGCAGAGACGAAGACTATCTACTCATATCTCAACGACTCAATAGGGTCAAGTTTCGCGGCTTTGTATGCGGGGTAACTCCCAAACCCTATTCCGATGATGGAGCAGACGAGGAGTCCGAAGAAAGCCCAATCCAGGGGAATCACAGCGGGAATGTTAAAAAGGGCCGCGACAACGTTTCCTCCCAGAATGCCAAATATGATGCCCACGAGACCCCCGAATTCGCTCAAGAAAATCGACTCGATGAGAAACTGGGTCAAGATGTTCCTGCGGGTGGCCCCCACAGCTTTCCGGATCCCGATCTCCTTGATTCTCTCCGTCACTGAGACCAGCATGATATTCATGATCCCAATCCCTGCCACGACGAGTGCGATAATACTGATGATGAAGGCGAACAGTTTTACTCCGCCCGTAAACCTGCCAAAGGTCTCAATAAGCGTTGCGTTGGATACGATTTCGAAATCGTTCTCCTCCCCGGGAGGAATCTTCCTGATGGTCCTGAGCAGCCCGATTGTCTCGTCCATGGTTGCATCGTAGAGTTCTGCCGACTCCGCCTCCACGGTGATGACCAGCGAGGTCCAGCGGCGACCATAATTTTCGAGAAAAACCGATATGGGGATGGCAATGAAATTATCCCGGCTGCTGCCAAACATTTGCCCCTGGGGTTCCGCAGTGCCAACCACGAGATACCTGACTCCGTCCATCACGACATTTTTTCCCAACGGATCTTCGAAAGGGAAAAGGATGTCAGCCACATCCATTCCGAGGACGCAAATGTCTCTTGAAAAGCGGATATCCTCACGGGTGATATTCCTTCCATCACCAATGTAGGTGTTGTAATTCCTCAGTGTCCACTCATCCCCCGCATAAAGCCCCACATTTCCCTTTGTCTTACGGTCCTTGTACTGGATCAGACGTCCTCCCCAATCATCTCCTACCGATACCACCTTCGGTAGTTGAGCCCGCGTTTGAAGCCTTTCGAAATGATCAAGGGTAATACTCTTTCGGTTTCGATACTTCATACGGGAATGCCATCCGATCTGAATGGCCGGATATTTTTGAACCGCAAACGTGTTTGTCCCGAAGATGTTCAGACCTCTCTCGATAGATGTTTCCAGCGTACGGAGTGCGGTCATGACGCCCACGACCGAAAATACACCAATGGCTATCCCCAGAAGCGTGAGGCTGGAGCGGAGTTTATTGTCACGGATCGCTTCCAGTGACATCACGAGTCCCTCCTTCAATTCCTGACCGAGCAGCCGAATATTCACGCCGCGTCCCCTTTTTTTTGCCTCAGAGTTCACAGAGAAAAACAACTAATATAGATTGATAAGAAAAAGACCTTTAGCAGCGAACGTTGCGACGCGAATTGGAAATTTGTCACGGTGACGTCGTCAATATCAACACTAATCATTTGGGGTTCTTACTGTTCTTTGCGGCCGATCAGTGAAACCATATTCATATACTCTGTGGTCTCCCCGTCCCGATCAAGTCGGGATGTGGCTCATGTCGTCATTCATAACGGAGCGCCTCGATGGGATCGAGTCGGGCTGCTCTGTAGGAGGGAGCCAGGCCTGAGACCACGCCCACAAGAAGCGACAGGAGAAAAGCGACCATTGCCAGCCACAACGGCATGGAGGATGGAAAGACCAACCGGTCGATGGCCCTGCTTCCCACAAAGGAGATTCCCAGACCGAAGAGGCCGGCAAATCCACAGATGAATATGGCCTCGAGCAGGAACTGCATCATAATGACCTTTCTTGTAGCCCCCAGTGCTTTGCGAATTCCTATCTCCCGCGTGCGCTCCTTCACGGAGACAAACATAATATTCATGATGCCGATGCCGCCCACCATCAATGAAAGTACGGTAATGAAGATTCCGGTTCCTCCGATAGCAAACTTGATGGCATTGTATTGTGTACGGAAGGCTTCCTGCTGGTTGATGGCGAAATCATCTCTCTCCTGGGGCTTCAACCCCCGTATTCTCCGCATGATCCCCGTGATCTCCTCCGTTGCCGCCCCGATGTATCCTGCGGGCACTTTCACGTTGATCTGCGTCCATCCTCGCCTGGCAAATACCTTTTGAAACGTACCCAGGGGTATGACGGTCTGGTTATCCTGGCTGAACAGGCCGAGGAATTTCCCCTGTTTCTCGATGACTCCGATGACACGAAACTGGTGAGGTCCGAGTTTCACCTTTTTGCCGACGGGATCCTCACTTTCGAAAAGTTGTTCAGCCACATCATAACCGAGAACGCAAACGGGTGCTCCTGCCCGGCTCTCTCCGGCGGTGAAGAATCGACCGTTTTCAATGTCAAACGTCGTGGTTTGAAGGTACTCATCGGTTGTCCCGGTGGTACGAACATTGGGGACGGCCTTGTCCAGGTACCGCACTGTGGCTGACCGGGACATGGTGGGCGCCGCCGCGATGGCGTACTGGGATAACTCCTTGATTTTTGCGGCGTATTCCACTTTCATATGCCGGCGGTTCCGGGTCTCCCACCACTGGTCCGACCCGCCAAACCACTTGTGCCGGGAAACGAACAGAACATCTCGTGACAGAAACGATATGCTTCGTTCGAACGCCCCGTCGAGACCTTCAATCAAAGTGCCCATCAAGGTCACTGCGAGAATGCCGATGACAATCCCCAGCATGGTGAGGAACGTTCGAAGGCGGTTGGAGATAATGGCGGAAAGGGCGATGAAAACGTCTTCGATAAGGATCTTGAACATGCTCAGGAATCGTGTCGACTGTCGTCGGAAATCAGGCCGTCCAGAAGATGAATGGTCCTCCCCGCATGGGCGGCTATGTACTGCTCGTGGGTAACCACCAAAATGGTGTTTCCCGTATTGTGAAGGGAACCGAGGACTTCCATAATTTCTTCGCCCGTCGTGCTGTCGAGATTCCCCGTGGGTTCATCCGCCAGAATGATGGAGGGTTCCGTCACAAGGGCCCTGGCTATGGCCACCCGCTGCCTCTCTCCCCCGGAAAGTTCATTGGGTCGATGTTCCATGCGACTTTCCAATCCCACGCTCTTCAAAGCACCTCTGGCTGCTTCACGTCTTTCGTCCGGTGGGCTCCCTCTATAGACAAGGGGAAGTTCCACGTTCCTGAGTGCCGTCGCCCTGGGAAGTAAGTTAAACGTCTGAAACACAAAACCGATCCTCCGGTTGCGGATGGACGCCAACTGGTTGTCATCCATTTCATGAACCATCTCCCCTTCAAACTTGTAGGTGCCGCTCGTGGGGGTGTCGAGGCATCCGATGATGTTCATGAGGGTGGATTTGCCGGAACCCGACGGTCCCATGATGGACACATAGTCGTTCCGTGTCACCTCAAAATCGACGCCTCGCAGCGCGTGAACGACCTGATCCTCACCAAGTTCGTAATCCCTCACAATTTGATTGAGAGAAATGATGTGATCCGAATTCATCTGACTCTTTTGACTATTGATCATTCTCCGCTCTTCTCTTCCGTCTCAGGCGCTCCCCTCTCCTTCCCTGTGACGGGAGAGTTGTGCTGGAGATCCCGGGAAATTGCCTTGTAACTCCCCGTGACAATCTCCTCTCCCTCTTCGAGTCCCGACAGGACCTCATAATGGGTCTCACTCGACAGGCCAACATTCACCGGTCTCTGCTCCGCAAACTGGGTCCCGTTTGACTTTGAGGGGGAGGGATTCTCCCCATTCCCCACCAAGGTGTCGCTCATGACGAAAACGACTTCAACCATCTTCTGTTTTTTCCATTCTCCGCCCCCCGGGGGACCCCGTGACCCTTCCCGGCGGCGGGATTTCCCCGGACTGCCAGCAGGCTTTTCGGCCCGAACCGTCAGAGCCTGAATGGGGATGGCAAGAACGTCTTGTTTTACATCCGTGATGACATCGACGGTAGCCGACATCCCCTGCCGGATTCCTTCAGGAACCTTAAGCATCCTGACCTTCACGTTGAAATTCGTAACCTGTTCCTGCGTCCCCACGGCGGTGGTCTGAGCCACGTGAGCAATCTCCTTTACGATCCCGTGGAATACGGTATCCTGAAAGGCATCAATTTCAATTTCCGCTGTGTCTCCCTCGGAAACGTCCACAACGTCATTCTCATTCACTTCCACCACCACCTCCATCCTGCTGAGATCGGCGATGGACATCAGGACATCGGCCTGGAAGGTGGATCCCAGAGCCATCTCCCCCTCATCTTTCCTGACCTGAGTTACCACACCCCAACCGGGAGCGAGCAAGCTCGTTTTTGACAGATCATCCATGGCCGATTTAAGGGCCGCCTTCGCCAGCTCCACTTCACTCTCTGCGAGCTGAAACTGGGCCGTGGCCGACTCGAACTCCTGACTGGACACTAGCTGCTCTGAATACAGTTTTTCGGCGCGATCCTTCAAAGCCGTCGATTTGACAAGATTTGCTTCGGCGGACTTCAAACGCGAGAGAACCTGCTCCGCCGACGCTTCATAGCGCGTCTTGTCCAGCGATATGAGGAGCTGACCCAACATCACCGAGTCTCCCTCTTCAACCATGATCTCCATAATCAGCGAACTGAGATTGGCACTGATGTCCACCTGCCTTTCGGGCTGAATCGTTCCGGATGCCGTCACTTTATGGACAATCTTTTGCCGTCTCACTTTTTCCCTCTGGACTTCAATGGGCTGAACGTCCGACCTGAGGACTTTCACGAGGACGATGACCGCAACAATTACGACGGCACCGGAAATCAGAATGATGTTTCGTCTCTTTTTTTTCTTTTTTGCCTTCTTCTTTGCCATAGGCCTGATACCTTACATGATTGTCACTCTTGCTTCATCCTGATTTGCCCAACAACGCGTCAAGCTGTGCTTGAAGAATTTTCCTGTCGTAGATGGCCCGCACCAGGGAACTGTTTGCCCTGGCCACCGATAGTTGAGCATCCAGAACATCCAGGATCGTCGCGGCCCCTAAATTGTACCTCTCCCGGGCCAGCCGCTGATCCTCCTCCGCCGACTGTCTGGTCTCTTCAAAAATGGGAATCATCTTGTCCAGATTACTGAGTTGTCTCATGGTAAAATCGAGCTGAACCTGAAGATTTCTCAGAAGTGTCCTCTGATTCTCCCTTTCAATTTTGTACTCCAACCGCGAACCTTCAACCTGCGTCGACCGGGAGAATCCGGTGAAGAGGGGATACGAAACGGAAAGGCGTGTCTGGAGCCTCCAGTGCTTATCCACATCGGTGTAGAGCTGATCAAAGGCCGTCGATGATCCATCATAGCCCACTGAGAGGGACAATGTGGGAAAATACCCGGAACGCGCTATCTTCAAAGCCAGAGCTGAATTGTCCACTTGCATCTGCTGAGCGAGTAAAGATGGATTGGTCTCTGTCACCTTTTTCCAGACAACGGGGAAAGATTCCATGGGAACCGGATTCACCTCAGGATTGTCCAAGACGGAAAATTCCGTCCCCACCTCCAGACCCATCGCATTCGCAAGTTCATTGAAGGAATTTGTCGTCGCGGCCTCCTGATTGAGAGCGTCCACCTCCATATTACCCAGCTGGACCCGCTGCTTCAACAGGTCCGTCCGGGCAACGGCCTCCACCTCATACTGGTGCTTCACAAGTTCCAGCTGATGTTTCGCC
Source organism: Candidatus Neomarinimicrobiota bacterium (assembly GCA_036476315.1). Lineage (NCBI taxonomy): Bacteria > Pseudomonadati > Fidelibacterota > Fidelibacterota bacterium. The sequence continues at coordinate 45,340 of JAZGBI010000022.1, forward strand.
AGCTCCACGGACTGCCTCGATACTTCCAGAAGCTGCAAATTCTTCAAGTATTGATAGAACGCTTTTTTCACCTCCAGGATAACGGTGATCCTCGTCTGAGTCTTAGATATGTTGGTGTATTCATACAGGGTATTTGCGGCGGCTATCTGATTCCACCACCTCCCACCATCGTAGATGGTCTGATTCAGGGAAATTCCCCCGGAGTAGTATTCACTCTCCGGGACGGTAAATGCGATTTCCGGGTTGACATAGGATCCCTGGTTCAGATAGCCCGCCCTGTAGCTCACGGTGGGCAGTATATTGGCCAAAGATCCCTTCACTCCAGCGAGCGAAGACTGAACTCTCAGACGCGCGATGCGTATGCCGGGTTGATTCTCCAGAGCAACGCGGATGCAGTCGCTCAGTGTGTAGACTGGCTGTCCCAACAGGGCGCCTCCAGTCAGGAATGTGAGAAATGCCAGCAGATAACTGGAGAATTTCGACCCTGGCGAAACGGTATGATTTGAGAAAAACATCTGGTCAGGATAGCCTACAGGAGAATTTTCCCCCCTGGTTAGATAAAGAGAGTCGTTCCTTTTGACTCACAATGCCCGAAAAAGTTAAAAGTTTCAGGTGTCATCCATCTGGTCTGCCGGCAGACCTCTCATTTCCAGCCGACTACTGCAATCATTTAAATTAGGAATATCCCGCCGAATTCCATCGCAAAGAATTCTCTTCTCGCCCGTTCCCCGGGAGCAGGTCAATATTTTTTCTGACGCCGGGTCCTTGAAAGTCTCGAAAATGTAGCGTAAATTACAATACTTTGTCGTAAACAAACGAAATGAGGCGCAAACAAGCTGACAGGGAGTGTTAGATGCCAACTGACGCAAACAGAAGTCTAAGCCGTTATCTCGAAGAAATCGGAAAGTTTGAACCCCTCGCTCCCCAGAGGGAGATTGAACTTGCCCAACGTGTCAAACAGAATGACCTCCAAGCTTTGAAGGAACTCACGGAGGCAAATCTTCGCTTCGTGGTCTCTGTGGCAAAGGATTACCAGGGCCAGGGACTCCCTCTGACGGATCTCATCAACGAGGGGAATCTTGGCCTCATCAAGGCTGCGGAAAGGTTTGACGAAACCCGAGGGTTCAAATTCATTTCCTACGCCGTCTGGTGGATTCGCCAGTCCATTTTGCAGGCTCTGGCGGAACATTCCAGAATCGTCCGCCTTCCCCTCAACCGTGTGGGTACCATCAGTAAGATCACGAAGGCGGCCGAGGATCTTGAATCGGATTATGAGCGTCCGCCCAATGAGGATGAGATTGCGAAGCGGTTGGAGATGCAGTCCGATGAAGTGACGGACGCTATCCGAATCTCGAGAAGGCACCATTCCCTTCACGCACCCTTTCGGGATGGAGATAAGAACTCCCTCATGGATGTTATCAAGGACAACAAACAGACACCGCCAGACTCGCTCCTTATGACGGAATCCCTGAAAGAGGAAATCCGGAGCTGCCTGGAATCCCTGAAGGACAGGGAGCGGGATGTAATCAAGATGTATTTCGGTATCGACCGGGACTACGCCCTCACCCTGAATGAAATTGGAGAGGAGTTCAGTCTCACTCGTGAGCGCGTGCGCCAAATAAAAGAGAAAGCCATCCGTCGACTTCGCCATAAGTCTCGCAGCAAAGCGCTCAGGACCTATCTGGGCTAAAAACGTGGAAAGGAGGTAACGAATTGGTTCATGTCACAGTTCGTAAGGGTGAACCTCTTGAGCGGGCTCTCAGACGCTTCAAGAAAAAGTACGAAAAGGCAGGCATACTGAGGGAGGTCAGGAGAAAATCATATTATCTGAAACCCAGCGCGGCCAGACGAGCAGGGAAAGGGAAGTCGAGACGGTACTGACCCCCGGGTTCATGAAAAGTATCCGTCCACCTCAACGTGGATGGATTTTTTTGTCAAATTTAATCCCACCGTTATCTTTCCCCATCTTAACTTGTCGCGTTCTCGGCCTTAGCGCATTCCATTCGGCCCTGATAATCCTCCACCAAGAAGACCAGGACCTGGAGGGATGAGGCGCAACAGTTAATGGATCGCGAGATCATACTTGAAAAAGAAAACATTGAATCCTGTTTTTAGCCTGGACTATTCATTAGCCACATCCCGACTTGATCGGGAAAGGGTGAACACAGAGTATATCAATTTGATACTAAAAACCTTATGATAATTCATTTGAAATCAATTCTTGCGACTATTTTAGACACGTCATCTTTCTCTAACCTTATGTTAATTACGCTTCTCTGTGACCTCTGCCTGTCCCATTGGATGCGAAGCCATTCTATCGGGGTGGCTTCGTGGTGAATCTCATCTCAAGATCCTTTGGAAGATCCTGTGGATCTCATCTCAAGATCCTTTGGAAGATCCTGTGGATAATCCGGGTTAGTACGTTGTCATCAGTCTTCCGAGATCTCCAAAGTGTCTTCGCGGGCCGGGCGGCTGACGAATAGAACGGGATAAATAGGGTTATCGATGCTAATCCAGGGTGTCTCCGGAGTTCGAGGTCTGTTTCCCTCCGATCTTGACGCTCCCCTTGCAAGAAGGTATGCCGTTGCCTTTCATCGCTTCTGCGGTGCAGGGGCTCTGGTCGTGGGGCGGGATACCCGGCGTTCAGGTGCAAAACTGATCTCCGCTATCCTCGATCTGTTTGAATCGGTGGGAAGGGAAATTCGGGACAGCGGCATCTGTCCCACTCCCACCGTGCAGTTCACAGTTGAGGATACCGATGCCGTTGGGGGGATCGTGGTGACGGCGAGCCACAATCCGGGAAACTGGAATGGTTTGAAATTCATCACCGGGGACGGTTGCTTTCTGAACGCGGAAGAATTCGAACGTCTCAGCCAGCTGTTCGGGGAAAATGAAGAGCTCGAAAAGCTTTCCGGAGATGAACTCGGAACCTACTCCAGATTTGACGGGGCAATCCGGCGGCACGTGGACCGGATACTTGCCGTGGAGTGGATTGATGTGGAAGATATCAAAAAGCGTCGTTTCTCGGTTGCGGTGGATACCATAAATGGTGCGGCAAGCGAGGCACTGCCCATGCTGCTGGAGCAGCTGGGCTGCCGGGTGGTGAGGCTGAACTGCGATTTCTCCGGAAAGTTCGCCCATCCGCCGGAACCTCTCCCTTCCAATCTGGTCACTTTGAGCGAAACCGTCAAAGAACACCATTGTGACGTGGGACTTGCCACCGATCCCGACGGGGACCGGCTGGCCGTCGTTGATGAACGGGGCCAACCCCTGGGGGACGAATATACCCTCGTACTGGCGGTGGACGATTTCTTGCGCTCAACGGGATCCAGCGAGACCATCGTCACGAACCTTTCCACAACTCAGGCGGTGGACCGCGTGGCAACGACCTATGGGGCAAACGTTAAACGTTCCGCCGTGGGAGAGATCAATGTGGTCGAGCTGATGAAAGAGGTGAATTCGCCCATAGGCGGTGAAGGGAACGGAGGGGTGATTCTTAGAGACGTCCACCTGGGACGAGATGCACTGGTGGCGGCGGCATTGGTGATGGACAGAATGGAAAAGTCTGGCGAACCCCTGAGTACCATCTTTCAAGGGTTTCCCAGGTATTGGATGGTAAAGGACAAAGTTTCTGTTTCAGGTGTAGATTTAGATGACGCGTTCAAGGCGATCTCTGAAACTTACTTTGACGCAGAGAAGAATACTCTTGACGGACTCAAGCTGCTCTGGCCGGATCGGTGGGTTCACATCCGCTCGTCAAACACGGAGCCAATAGTGCGCGTCTACGCGGAGGCACCCACCAGAGATCAAGCTCAGCAACTGGTTGCGGAGGTTAAAGAAAATATCGCGTGACACCAGCAGATACAGTTGTTAAAGTAGCGCGCCCCATAGATCAGATTGGTGTAGAAGAACGAGCAGCTCGTCTGTTCAAGAGGAGTATCAAGAAGGAATCCAAAATCGATGCCTTGAACACGATCCTGAGCATGATTGATCTAACGACTCTGGAGGGGAAGGATTCACCCGGTAAAGTGAAACAGCTCTGCTACAAAGCTGCCCACCTGCATGACCAGTTTCCTGGATTGCCCACGGTGGCAGCGGTATGCGTATATCCAACAATGATCCCCGTGGCAAAAAAGGCACTAGAAGGGACGGAAATCAAGGTAGCCTCGGTAGCCACGGCATTTCCCAGCGGAATGGCCTCTCTGGAGGTCAAACTGGAGGAAGTCGAGAAAGTTGTCAGCGACGGCGCTGATGAGGTGGACATGGTCATTTCCCGGGGTCGGTTTCTGCGTGGCGAATATGCATTTGTCAGTGATGAGATTGCGGCAGTGAAACAGGCCTGTGGTTCCGCCACTCTGAAGGTCATTCTGGAAACAGGCGAGTTGGTTACCCTGGATAATGTCCGCAAAGCCAGTGATATTGCCATGCATGCCGGGGCAGATTTCATTAAAACATCAACCGGGAAGATATATCCGGCAGCCACCCCACCGGTGGTTCTGGTCATGCTGGAAGCCATTCGCGATTTCTATTACGACACAGGTCGACAAGTCGGCATGAAATCGGCGGGGGGAATCAAAACGGCCAAACAGGCTGTTCAATACCTGGTCATGCTGCGAGAGACGGTTGGCCAGAGTTGGATGACACCCGCCCTCTACCGGTTTGGTGCCAGCTCGCTGGCGAATGATGTTCTCATGCAGATTGTCAAACAATCTTCGGGTGTCTATCAGTCCATGAATTACTTTTCCGTTGACTAATAATGGAGACATTTGACAGATGGATTCATTCACTATCTTTTTCTCCTGGTGTGAAATGCCCCCGGATAACAAGGAAGCGTCATGAAAGCAGGTGAGCCCAGAATCGATTTTGATACGGACTGGACCTACAGTCCGGCGCCGGAAAGTAAAGATCATATCGGGTTGAAGGACCGGTACGACTTATTCATCAATGGTGAATTTCAACCGCCAAAAAATGGGCGCTATTTTGATACGATTAATCCAGCGACGGAACAAAAACTGTCTGAAGTGCCCGAGACTACACAGGCTGACGTGGATGCGGCTGTCCTGGCGGCAAGAGAGGCGTATGAAGCAGGATGGTCCAGAATGGCGCCATCGACGCGAGGTAAATACATTTACCGTATTGCCCGTTTGCTCCAGGAACGGGCACGGGAATTTGCCGTCATAGAATCGATGGATGGAGGCAAGCCGATTCGTGAATCAAGAGATGTGGACATACCTCTGGCAGCAGCCCACTTTTTCTATTATGCCGGTTGGGCGGATAAGCTCGAGTATGCTTTCCCCGGACGTCGTGTGAGGCCAATGGGCGTGGCGGGACAGATCATCCCCTGGAATTTTCCCATCCTGATGGCCGCATGGAAAATCGCTCCTGCGCTGGCAACCGGCAATACTGTCGTTCTCAAATCGGCGGAAACGACTCCACTCACCGCAATGAAACTGGCGGAAATCATTCAGGAAGCAGATCTGCCACCGGGCGTTGTAAATATTATTACAGGAGGGGCGAGAACCGGCCAAATGATTGTCAATCACCCTGATGTGGATAAAATTGCCTTTACCGGTTCGACTGAAGTAGGGAAGTATATCCAAAGGACTCTAGCCGGCACGGGCAAGGCATGCACTCTGGAGCTGGGCGGTAAAGCCGCCAACATTGTTTTTGAGGATTCGGCCATTGATCAGGCGGTGGAAGGAATCGTAAATGGCATTTTCTTTAATCAGGGACACGTCTGCTGTGCAGGCTCCCGTCTCTATGTTCAGGAAGGCGTTGCCCATGAGATCATCCAGAAACTGAAGGATCGGATTGCAACGCTCATAGTGGGGGATCCCCTGGATAAGAATACGGATATAGGTGCCATCAACTCCAAACCGCAGTTGGAGAAAATACAAACTTATGTGAAGATTGGTGTCGACGAGGGAGGAACCCTGTACCAACCTCGGTGTGACCTGCCGGAAAAAGGCTACTGGCACCCTCCCACATTATTTACGAACGTATCTCAATCGCACCGCATTGTTCAGGAAGAAATCTTTGGACCCGTACTGCCCATCCAGACCTTCAGAACCGCAGATGAAGCGATTGAAAAAGCTAACAATACACCCTACGGCCTCTCGGGCGGCGTATGGACCGACAAGGGATCCAAGATTTTCAAGATCACAAAAGAAATTCGAGCAGGCGTCATCTGGGCGAACACGTTCAACAAGTTTGATCCGTCTTCCCCGTTCGGTGGCTATAAAGAAAGTGGTATGGGGCGTGAAGGGGGTGTTCCTGGTCTGTTGCCTTACGTAGTGCTCGTGTAACGAGTGAGTCATGTACAAAGAAATTGACCGATCACAAATCCCCGTAAGGTCGCTGCGCTCCCACCTGCCCGCCCTTCGGGAGCAGGCGGGCGGGGCAGACGCATCAGGTTCGACGTTTTCCTTTCCGAAGGATCCTGCGGAGGAGAAAATGAGGATTTGTCATGGGTAAGCGACTGGATATTCGAAAAACCTACAAGCTTTACATTGATGGAAAATTCCCTCGGACGGAGTCAGGAAGATATTACAAGTGGACAGATCCCAAAGGTGGGCAGGTCCTGAATATTTGCCGGGGTTCCCGGAAGGATTTTCGGGATGCCGTAGTGGCTGCACGAAGGGCATTTGCTCCATGGGAAGGGCGAACCGCTTACAACCGGGGTCAGATCATCTATCGTATTGCTGAAATGCTTGAGGGTCGTCGGGATCAGTTCGAGGTTGAACTCACCCTTCAGGGAGCGACTCGAAAGGAAGCACGGCGGGAGGTTGAGAACACCATTGATCGACTGATTTATTACGCTGGTTGGGCTGATAAATATCAGCAGGTTTTCAGCAGTGTAAATCCAGTTGCCATGCCCTACTTCGACTTTACCGTTCACGAGGCGACAGGTGTGGTGGCCGTTATCGCTCCTGAAACGTCATCATTGTGGGGGCTTGTGTCACTGCTTGCTCCAGTTGTAGTCGGCGGGAATACATGTGTTGTTTTGGCGTCCAATTCGCATCCGCTCTGCGCGATTACCTTTGCGGAGGTGCTTCAGACATCCGATCTCTCTCCTGGTGTGGTCAATATGATTACCGGAATGCGTTCAGAATTGCTGGAACACTTCGCCTCGCACATGGATGTCAATGCCATTGTGTATTGCGGGGAGAATGCCGATGAAATCAAAATGGTGGGGGAGAAATCATCATTGAACGTAAAGCGGGTCGTAACACTGACCGACAGCGGTTGGAACAGAAAGACAGCACAGGGACCTTATCATATTCTGAAAACACAGGAAATAAAAACAACCTGGCACCCGGTGGGCATATGAAGTGAAGTCGGTAAGAGTCGGTGTTGCCTCATCGCTGGACTTTCCAACCCAATAAACCACAATAGAAATTCCCAGGCCAAAAGTAGGTGATGAACTACCACTGACGATTGAATCAATCGCCTACGGAGGGAAAGGCGTTGCCAAAGCGGGAGATTTCGTGGTCTTCGTCAAGCACGGACTTCCTCAACAAAAAGTCCTTGCTCGAATTGTCAAGCGGAAGAGCGGGCATGCTGAGGCCGTACCGGTGGAAATACTTCAACAGTCACTACAGGCAGTCCGGGCCAAGTGCGACCATTTCCCCACGTGCGGCGGTTGTGCGTTTCAAAACCTCGACTACGCTGCCCAACTAGAAGAAAAACGGAAACAGACCCTGGATCTTTTCCGTCGCATGGGCGGAATCCACTCCGTCAAACTGGACAGGGTGGTTGCGGCGGAAAACCCCTTCCACTACCGGAACAAGATGGAATTCTCATTCTCCAACCGACGTTGGATTCTGCCCGATGAAGATCAGGGAGTGGACGCCACGTTCGCTCTGGGACTCCATGTGGCAGGACGATATGAAAAAGTCCTGAACATAGACACCTGCTGGATCCAGAAACCGATAGCCAATGAGATTCTCAAAAGTGTCAGAGAAACGGTCCTGGAGAATGGCCTGGAACCGTACGACATCCTGAAACACACCGGCTTTGTCCGGAATCTCGTTATCCGGGTGGGAGAGAACACGGGGGAAGTCATGGTAAATCTGGTGACCTCAAGAGAAGAGCCGGACCTGCTCAGACCCGTGGTTGAAAGGCTCACAACAGATTTCCCTCAGGTTGTGAGCATCGTGAACAATATCACCCGGCGAAAGGCTGCCGTGGCTTACGGGGAATGGGAGGTTTTGCTTTTCGGACAGCCCACCATTCGGGAGGAACTGGGCGGATACACGTTTGAAATCTCCCCCAACTCGTTTTTTCAGACAAATACCGCTCAGGCCGAGAAACTCTACAAAGTGGCGCTGGAGTTCGCCGACTTTTCTGGAGATGAGATTCTCTACGACCTCTACAGCGGCTCAGGGTCTACGTCGTGCTGCGCGGCTTCGCACGTGGGACAGGTTTACGGGTTCGATGTGATCCCTTCCGCCGTTCAGGATGCTGTACGCAATGCGATATCAAACGGGCTTTTCAACTGTCGTTTTTTTGAGGCAAACCTGGACAGGTACTTCCGGACAACCTCCATATTAAAGGAGATTGAGAAACCGGATGCTGTCCTGGTTGACCCGCCGAGAGCGGGAATGCATCCGAAACTCGTGAAAGACGTGATCAGGATGGCCCCCCGAAAGATTATCTACATCTCCTGCAATCCTTCCACTCAAGCCAGGGATGTGGCGGTGTTCACGGAGGGCAAATACAAGGTGAGAAGCCTCGCAATGGTGGACATGTTCCCCCACACGCCCCATATCGAGACGGTAGCCCTTCTGGAGAGAACCGGAAGTGTTTAGAAACAATACGAACGACACCCCTTTTCAGTCAGGGCGCATTTCACGTCGATCATTCATCCGCAAATGGCGTCAGGAAACCTGCGAGACCTTGCGGCTGTCGTCAGATCAGGTTGCTCCCCTGGAACTTCTGTTCCTTACACTCACCACACATTCTCGTGGTGGAATTGTTCGGACTGTGTTTTTTTCTCGTACTTTTCTTAGCGTAAGAAAAGTACTGCAAAAGAAACTTGGCTAAAAACAATTTGGGCGGGGCTGCCTGCGCCCGTGGGAATCAATTGAACTCCCCCTCCCGACAGGTCGGGAGGACTCAGGCAGTAATTGATTCTATTCCACGGCCTTGGCATCCCTCTAATTGCCCAAATTATTTTAAGGCCACTGATGGTGCCGATGAATCGGCACCAAAGAGAATAAATCGGCCTAAAAAGCGTCCCGCCAGAATTCGTGGAGGCGGAGACACGGAACATCTCAAGATCCTTTGGAGAATCCATGACTGTGTGAGACCGCCAACAGGCGGGCGAGTTTCATGGATTCCCGTGGCTCCAGCCGATACGGGCGGGAGGATTTTTCAGCCGGAGTTCTTTTCCAGCGCTTTTCTTACGACTAAGAAAAGCGCGAGATAAAGCCGTATTCTACATGATCCTACGAGCCAAATTTCGGAGAGATCATGTATGCAAGCGACATAAGTCGCTCAAGTATTGTTCAGATTGAACAATGGTCACAAGACTTTACGTGCTTACGTATCGTCACAAATGAATTGACTTTCCTCGGGACTATCAGTAACATTTTTTCTTGACGGGGCTTAAATTCGCGCGATGAGAAAAGAACTGAGAAATGTGATCCGAAACAGGTTTTTCCAGATCATTTTTGGCATATATACCGTCATGTTTCTGGGGGGCTGGGGCATTGGTCATTTTGAAGAAATGCGGGAAATCACCCACGGGGTCAATCCTTTTTGGTGGGCCATCGTGACAATGACCACTGTGGGCTATGGCGATTTTTCCCCGGAAACATCTGTCGGTCGCATGATCGCCATTTTCATTATGTACGGCGGAATTCTTTTGACCGCCCTCCTTACGGCCACCATCTCATCCATTTTCGTAGCGAAGCGTATTCGGGAAGACAAAGGGCTGGAAAAACTTGACGTCACGGGTCACATTGTGATTTGCGGCTGGCTCAGAAACGCCGACATCCTCCTCGATTCCCTCCAATCACTGAGTGAAGATAAGACGGTGCAAATCGTTCTCATAAATAATGAACATGAAGACCTGATCGCCAGCATCAAGAACAAGTACCGCGGGTTGCAGATCAGGCCCGTGCGGGGAGATTTCACAAGGGAGACCATCCTTGAACGGGCGAACATCAAAGAGGCCTCCACTGCCATCGTTCTTCCCAGCGATTCCCCGGAAGGGGGAAGTCATCCCGATGAAAAGACGATCTTCGGCACATTGACGATCAAGACGCTGGCACCGGGTGTCCGCGTGGTGGCATATATCACGGAAAGGGAAAACCTGACGCACATCCGGAGGGCCAATGCCGATGAAGTGATCCTGAGCGACGATTTCGGTGCCTATATGGTCGCTGCCCACGTCGCTGAACCGGGCGTTCCCCAGACCATTGAAGCGTTATTGGACGGCCGTTCTCCTTCACGCTTCCACCGGGCAGACGTTCCGGCTGAGTTTGTGGGCAAATCGTATACGGAACTCTTTGATCATTTTCGCCAAAAGCACGGATGGATTCTCGTGAGTACGTTCTCGGAAGAAGAACATTTTGGAATCGGGGAGATCCTGGCATCGGATACATCTGCCCTTGATGTCTTTATCGAAAGAAAACTGACGGAAGCGGGTCGCTCCCTGACCGAAAAAAGCAAAGCCTCGGTGGTCGTGAATCCGGGACCGGACTATACCATAAAGAAACGTGAGAGGGCTGTTGTCGTTCTTTGACGGAGTAACCGTATGAGTGACCTGAAAGATCTCGCGCAGTTTCGAATCTTCCGTCATCTCACAGAAGACCAATTGAATACGTTTCGCCAGGCGGTACGAATCAAGAAATACCCGGCGGATGACCTCATTTTCCAGGAGGGAGAGGTGGGGGATTCCATCTATCTGTTGCTGGACGGGAAGGTGGAGATCAACCAGGCACTGACGCTTCAATTGAGCAAAGGGAGCTACGACACCCGGGAGAAAGCTATCATCAACCTCACCAGTGACATGCACCCCGTCTTCGGGGAAATGTCCCTTCTCGGAGATGATGACAGACGAACGGCAACCGTCAAAGCTATGACGGTTTGCTCCATGGCAGTTATCATGAAAAAAGACCTCTTTTCCATCTGCGAATCCGATCCCCTCCTCGGTTATCAGGTGATGAAAAACGTGGCCAATATTGTAACCGATAATTTGGTAAAGGCAAACCAGAATGTATTGAAGCTGACCACCGCTTTCAGCTTGGTCCTCGAGAAGTGATTGGCGGTTCCCGTTCAACGCTTGACATATAGGCCCAGATAACTTCCGTGACCGATTTTCAACAGCTTTCGAAAATCTACGATCCCGTGGATGTGGAAAGCCGGTGGTACGGCGTCTGGATGGAGAAGAATTATTTTCACGCATCTGTCTCGGAAGAGAAGACACCCCATACCATCGTCATCCCCCCTCCCAACATCACAGGCAGCCTCACTGTGGGGCACGTTCTGAATAACACCATCCAGGATGCTCTCATCCGCCGGGCCCGCATGAGGGGGAAGGAAGCGTGCTGGATACCAGGCACGGACCACGCCTCTATCGCCACCGAGACCAAACTGGTCAAGATCCTCGCAAAGGAAGGAATCGAGAAGCAGAAACTGGGTCGGGAAAACTTTCTGAAGCGGACGTGGGACTGGAAAGAGGAATACGGTTCCCTAATCACCGAACAGCTCAAGCGACTCGGATGTTCCTGTGATTGGCAGCGGGAACGATTTACCATGGACGACAGCTATTCCCGTGCCGTCATCCATGCCTTTGTCACTCTCTACAAAAAGGGATACATCTATCGGGGAAAGAGACTTGTGAATTGGTGCCCCAAGACAGAATCGGCAATTTCAGACGAGGAGGTCATCTACAAGGAGGTCGACGGTCATCTCTGGTATTTCAAATATCCCGTGAAGAACAGCGATGAGTACGTCACGGTCGCCACAACACGTCCCGAAACCATGCTGGGCGACACGGCGATCGCCGTCCATCCCGGGGACGACAGATTCCGGCATCTCGTGGGAAAAACGGTGATCTTACCCCTTGTGGGCCGGGAGATGCCGGTCATAGAGGACAGCTATGTGGACCCGGAATTCGGAACGGGATGCATTAAGGTGACACCCGCACACGATCCCAATGACTTCAAAATGGGAAGAACACACAACCTCGAGATGGTCAATATTCTGGATGAAAAAGGCGCTATTAATGAAAACGCTCCGGAGGAATTCCAGGGACTGGACCGTTTCGTCGCCAGGGACCGGGTGGTAGAGAGAATGTCGGAACAGGGCCTGGTGGAAAAGGTGGAAGATTACCATACAAGCATCGGCTACTCGGACCGGGGCAACGTGCCCATCGAACCCTACCTGTCGGAACAGTGGTTCATGCGCATGTCAGAGCTGGCCAAGCCGGCAATCGATGCGGTGCGGGAAGGAAAAATCAAGTTTCATCCCCATCACTGGGTCAAGACCTACGAACACTGGATGGAGAATATTCACGATTGGTGCATAAGCCGACAGTTGTGGTGGGGCCACCGTATCCCCGTATGGTACCACAGGCAGACGGACGAGATCTACTGCGGCGCAAACCCGCCGCAGGATTCGGAGAACTGGGATCAGGATCCAGATGTCCTAGACACCTGGGCGAGTTCCTGGCTGTGGCCCCTGGGTGTACTCGGGTGGCCGGAAGAAACCGATGACCTTCGCTATTTTCATCCAACCGCTGATCTGGTGACAGGAGGCGACATCATATTCTTCTGGGTGGCACGCATGATTATGGCGAGTTTCGAATTCGTGGGCGAGGTACCGTTCAGAAATGTCTATTTCAACGGCATGGTTCGCGACGTCCAGGGCCGGAAGATGAGCAAGTCTCTCGGAAATTCACCCGATCCCCTGGCCATCATCGACTCGTATGGAGCGGACGCCCTCCGGTTCGGGATCATGCTCATTGCGCCTCAAGGCCTCGATATTCTGTTCTCCGAACAGAGAATAGAGGTGGGCCGGAACTTCATGAACAAGCTCTGGAATGCTTCCCGCTTCGTGTTGATGGCCACGGAAGACGTTGAAGCGAAACCGCTGACCCAGCTGGATCAGGCGAAGCTTGATCCCGCGGACCGATGGATTCTCAGCCGCCTGAACCGGACCGTCTCTTTCGTGAACACCGCATTTTCTTCATACAGGTTTAACGAAATCGCCAAGCGGATTTACGATTTCACCTGGTCCGATTTCTGTGACTGGTATGTGGAAATAATCAAGTCGAGGCTCTACGGAGATGACGAGGAAACCAAATCGATGGCGTTGAGCGTTGCGGTTCATGTGGTTCGAAATATTCTTAAACTTCTCCATCCTTTCGCCCCGTTCATTACCGAGGAGATCTGGCAGAAGCTCAACACCGCGGCTCCCCTTCTGGATGAAGGGACCGATCTCATCGTGTCTGCCTGGCCCTCCGAAGACGACACGCTGGTAAGCGAGGACGTTGAATCAGAATTGAAACTTCTTCAGGATGTGGTGACGGGAATCCGGACCATCCGCGCTGAAATGAATGTCCCCCCCGGGAAGAGGGCGGATCTCCTGGTGAGAAGCGACAACGGAGAATTCATGAAAACTCATGCGCAGGTGCTGCGTCACCTGGCCAAAATTGACAACCTCACGGTAGACCCCGCTCTGGACAGGCCCCCTCACTCGGCCACGGTCGTCATTGGGAACATGGAGCTTTTTGTTCCATTGAAAGGGTTGATCGACGTTGAAAAAGAGAAAAAGCGGCTGGCCGACAAAATCGAGAACCTGGAATCGAGGCTCGACACGGTAAGGGGAAAACTTCAGAATGAAGATTTCGTCCACAAAGCACCCGATGAAATTGTTGAAAAGGAAAAAAAGAAACTGGGAGACATGTCAGATAGCCTCAAGAAACTCAAAAGAAACTACCTGGTCCTAAAATGAAAAAGGCTCTACTACTCTTTCTGCTGGCCGCCCAGGTCTTTCCCCAATCCGGGGATGCGACGCTTACCCTGTACAAGGACGGCTTCGGATTGGTGAAACAATCGGTTGAATTCAAGGTGAAACCGGGACGAAATGCGATCCGTTATGCCAGACTGCCCGATAAAATCGAATCTCAATCTCCCTTTCTGTCATTGCCGGAGGCTGAGATCATCTATCAGAGATTCAACCACAACAGGTTTGACACGTTCGGCTTCCTGGCGAATCACCTCGGCCAGAAGGTGAAGATAAAGCCTGTCCATGGGTGGTGGTCATTCAAAGGAAAACTCCTGAATATCGAAGGGAAGTGGATGACCATAAGCAGATGGTGGTCCACACGCATCGTTAATCTCGACGAGGTGGTGAGAATCTCCATTGGGGGAAAGAAGATAATTCCCTCGGTGAGCCCGGAGTTAGTCTGGGAGGTCAGCACGAACAAGAAAGGAGACCTGGCCGGGGATCTCATCTACATCGCCCGTGGCTTTGATTGGGATGCTGACTATCGACTGGTTGTTTCACCCGATGAAAAAGCGGGAAAGCTCTCCACCTATGCGATTGTAAAGAACGAAACAAATCTCACATTTTCCGACTCAAGGGTTGAACTGGTGGAAGGGGAACTTCGACGAATTTCAAGGAGGACGCCCTCGAGACTCCGCATGGAAAGACCGATAAGAGTGGAAGGGGTCACCGCTGTCGAGCCGATGGTCTTTGATCACGAGACTCTGGGTGACTATCACTTCTACACCCTTTCTGAGGCCCTCACCGTACCAAACAACGAGGCCATTACAGTTTCGCTCTACCCGGAAAGGCAGATAGAATTCACCCGCCTCTACCGATTCGAGAACAGGGAACGGTCATCAAGCGATGAGCCTCTCACGGTGGAACTGAGCTTTGAAAACGTTGAGAAGAACAACATGGGCCTGCCTCTCCCCGCGGGTTCCTTTCAGATCTACTACACGACGGACGAAGGGAACATCAAGTTCGCCGGGGAAGATTTTCTTCGGCAGGTGGCGGTGGGAGAAAAAGCGAGTGTCATTGCGGGAAGGGCATTTGACGTCCTGGGAAATCGGACAGTGGTGAATTACAATCGAATGAAAAAAAGCGAGGAAGCCACAATCCAGGTGGAAATCAAGAACAGACGTAAGGATCGTATAGCCGTTCAACTTAGGGAACATATCACCGGCGACTGGGTAATTCGGGAATCCTCACACGATTACAAGAAAACAGATGCCCAAACGGTTCAGTTTGACCTTTCACTGCCTCCCGGGAGAACGGAAAGAGTGACGTATACATACCGCAAGGCGTGGGAGTAGATTCCATTTCCCTCCCGCCTGCTAATTCCAAACTCCATCCACGATAACTTGAGAATTGGCCGCCTCCAAAGGAGTCCCTTTGGGAAACACTCCAACAGTGTGGGCGATATATCTCCGGGAACTTGCCCGCCTGCCCCCTCCCGCTGCGGCGGGATCGGGAGGGGCGGGCCTGCCAGCCCTCATTCTTCAGGAGCAGGCTGGCAGGCCAGCTGATGAGAATAGCCGCCTAACGCCATGGAGTCCAACCTTCATCCCCTCGATACACCAGTCCAGTACGTGAAAGGAGTAGGACCCAGGCGGTCCGAAGTTCTTGCAAAAGAGGGAATTGAGACGGTGAGCGAGCTTCTTTATCACTTTCCGCGGCGGCACCTCGACCGGACAACCGTTACGGCCATCTCTGATCTCCGGAAAAACGATGTGGCCACGGTGGTGGGCAAAGTGGAGACCTCCGGGATACGCAGGGCGCGACGGAAGTACTTTCAACTCGTCGTGAGCGACGCTTCAGGACTTCTGAACTGCGTATGGTTCAATGGTATCAAGTACGTTCAAAAAGCCTTTTCTGCAGGGGACAGGGTCGCCTTTCATGGAAAAGTGGATTTTTACAACGGCTATCAGATTGTCCATCCCGAGTATGACAAGCTGAGCGATGAGGAGAGCGATCCCCTTCACACCGGGGCAGTCATTCCCCTCTATCCTTCCACACAGGCCCTGAAAGATGTGGGACTGGACAGCCGGGGCTTCAGACGGATAATGAAAGGGGCGCTTCAGTTTCTCGAGGATACCCCTGTCGAATTCCTGCCGCAGCTTGTTACGCGGAACAGTGACCTTATTCCCCTTGCCGAAGCACTCAAGCTTATCCATTTCGCTCCCGGTCCGGATCAACTGGGCGCAGCGGTGTTCCGGCTGAAATTTGACGAGCATTTCTTCCTTCAACTCCTAATGGCACTCAGAAAAGTTGGGCTTACCGAAGCAAAAGGGAGAGCCCTCGGAAAAATAGGACCCTACGTGAAACTTTTGTACGACCGGCTCGATTTCGAACTCACCGGAGCCCAGAAGCGGGTGCTTAAGGAAATACGAAAGGATCTTGCATCCCCTGACGTCATGAACCGGTTACTGCAGGGCGACGTGGGGTCAGGGAAAACCATCGTTGCCGTCCTCGCCTCCGCCATCGCCGTGGGCAATAACGTGCAGGTTGCCATCATGGCCCCAACGGAAGTTCTGGCGCACCAGCACTACCGGGTGTTCAGGAACTATCTCGATGGAGTCCGCATCACGACGGCCCTCCTCGTAGGCAAACAGGCTTCGAAGGAAAGAGGGAAAATCCTGAAAGGGATCGAAAATGGAAACGTACATGTAGCTGTGGGAACTCATGCCCTGATCCAGGAAGACGTTCGCTTTCACGACCTGGGTTTTGTGATCATAGATGAACAGCAGAGGTTCGGTGTCGTTCAGAGAGGAGCACTGCTGGAAAAGGGTCTCAATCCCGATGTACTGGTCATGACGGCAACTCCCATCCCAAGGACCCTGGCGATCACGTATCACGGGGATATGGACATATCCCTCCTGGATGAGATGCCCAGGAACCGGAAGTCCAACATCACCCGCGTGGTAACGGAAGATATGCTTCCCAAGGTCTATGACTTTATCGGCAAACAACTTGACGAAGGCCGTCAGTGCATCGTGATATTTCCCGTTATCGAAGGATCTGAGAAAAGCGATTTGAAAGCCGCTGAAGACGGATTCGAACACCTCTCCAAAGAAGTTTTTTCGGGGAGACCTGTGGCCCTTCTTCACGGTCGCATGAAGAAAGAAGAGAAAGATTCGACCATGGACGCGTTCGCCAACAATGAGATCGGGATTCTCATAGCAACCACCGTGGTTGAGGTGGGGATCGATGTCCCCAACGCGACCGTCATGCTCGTCGAAAACGCCGAACGATTCGGCCTCACTCAACTGCATCAACTCCGCGGGCGCGTTGGACGGGGAGAAAAGAAGGGCTACTGCATCTTGGTTCAGCGGACATTCACCGAAGCTTCTCGTCGAAGAATGGAGATCATACTCAACACGAACAACGGATTTGAAATCTCTGACGAAGACCTTAAATTACGCGGCCCCGGGGAGTTTTACGGAACCAGACAGCACGGATATCCCAGGTGGAAAATAGCGGATTTGGTGAACGACGGACCCATCATCCGCCGGGCCCGGAAAGCAGCATTTGACCTTGCCTCTGAAGACCCACAGCTCCGAAATCCAGAGCACAAAGAAATTCGAAAACGGTTCATACGGGATTATCAACCTATGCTGGACTTTGTCAACATAGGCTGACGTTTTGAGCCTCGTTTAATGCGTTGAACTAAGTTCCTGTGACTTCCATCGGCCGCTGCCCCGTCTGTGAGAAGAACAAATTCAATTTCATATTCACGGTTAAGGACTTCACCGTTTCGGGGGAATCCTTCGGAATCTCTGAATGTGAGAGCTGCGGCGTGAGGGTGACCCACCCTCTTCCCCACGAGACCCGAATGGGCAAGTACTACGAATCGGACGATTATGTTCCCCATTCGGAAGTCCCGAGGGGCATCATTCCTCTGCTTTACGGTAACGTTCAACGACTGACACTCGTGCAGAAGCGCAACCTTGTGGAGAGAATGGCGCACTTTTCCGGTCGTCGACTTCTCGACCTGGGATGCGGCACCGGGGCGTTCCTGAATACCATGCATCGTGCCGGCTGGGAAGTGGACGGCGTTGAGGCCCACGAACGGGCGAGAGAACTCGTTCGAAAAAGATACGGCCTGCAGGTACAGGCACCCGATCAATGGCTGAAAAGCGACAGTCCGGGGTTCGACATCGTGACTCTCTGGCATACGCTGGAGCATCTGCACGGGCTGGACAGATACCTTCAACGTATCCGCGACGGTTTGAGAAACGACGGGTTCCTGTTTGTGGCCGTACCGAATTACCGGTCGTATGACGCGGAACACTACCAGACCCTCTGGGCGGCCTACGACGCACCCCGCCACCTGTACCACTTTGATTTCGGATCACTGGCCACCCTCTTTCGGAAGCACCGCTTCAGATTGTTCAAAATCAGACACCTTCCCTTCGATTCCTTCTATGTTTCCATGCTGAGTGAAAAGAATGGGGACGGGAGTCTGGTTCGGGGTGTGTGGATCGGTCTCCGGTCCTACCTGCAGGCGCTGCCGGATCCGAGAAGGTCCAGTTCAATTCTTTTCATTCTCAACAAAGGAGGTGGGCCGGCGGTGGGGGCGTGAGGGAAACTCTTCCCCCATCCACGGCGTTAAGTGCCTATGGCAGAAAACCAGTCAGCAAAAGAAGAACCTATGTTCGTCTACCTCGTCTCCATGTTCAGTGAGAGTGCATGGATTGCCATGGGGAAGTTGAAAAATCCCGCAACGGATAAGATTGAGAAAAACCTGGAAGGTGCCAGTCTCTACATCGATTTGCTGGATATGATCAAGCGGCGCATGAAGGGCAACCTGTCGGAGCACGAGGAGAAGTTCCTCGACTCCACCATCAGCAATCTGAAGCTGAACTATATGGAAGCCACAAAGGAACCTGAGGAAGCAAAAGACGAAAAGGCCCCTGAGACCGACGAGGAAGAAGAAGGCGCAAAGAGCGATGAGACGGGTGAGGAGGAGGATGACGGGAATGGAGATTGACTCCGGTGCCCGTTAAGAGACAGAACAGGGTACTGGCTGGTGCCGCCTTTTTCATCAGCTTTATTATCTACATGGATACCCTGGCTCCCACGGTATCGTTTTGGGACTGCGGGGAGTTCATCGCCACGTCGTACACCCTCGGAGTTCCCCATCCCCCGGGGAGTCCACTGTATCTCATCCTGGGACGCATTTTCTCCATGATCCCTTTCGGTGAAGACATCGGCTTCCGAGTGAATCTCATATCCCCCCTGGTAAGCGCTCTCGCCGTCATGTTTCTTTATCTCATCATTGTTCAATTCGTGAGCCACTGGCGGGGGCCCGTAAAGAGCAGGGAAGATCGAGTGGTGGCGTTCGGATCCGGCCTGGTAGGCTCTCTTGCCTTCGCGTTTACGGACAGCCACTGGTTCAACGCGGTGGAAGCGGAGGTGTATGCTGTTAGCACACTGTTTACCGCGATGGTGGTGTGGCTCATCCTCCACTGGGCGGAACGGTCCGATAAACCGGGAAATGAACGGTATATCCTCATCATCAGTTATCTTCTGGGACTCGCCACGGGCGTTCATCTCTTGAACCTACTTGCCCTCCCTTTTATGGGCATGATCATTTACTTCAAAAAGCGGAAGTTCACATGGAAATCGTTTCTTACGATGGCCGCCATTGTCGCCGCGACGTTTCTCGTTATCTATCTCGGAATCATCAAGGGATTTCCGAAACTCGCAACCGTGGTCGGCGTTGGCGGTGTTGGTTTTCTTTTCATCGTCTTTCTTGGCGCCACCGGGTACGTCATTCTCCGTCATTACAGACTGTGGTCCGTGGTTCTTTCATCACTCCTTCTCGTTACCATCGGATATTCCACTTATTCCATCCTGTTTATCCGGTCAAATCAAGATCCTTCCATCGATGAAAATGATCCGGAAACCGTGGAACGGGCAGTCAAGTACCTGGAACGGGAACAGTACGGGGCCGTCACATTTCTCCCCAGAAGATATATCAAGAGCAGGGTGGGAAATCCCAACCACAAGATGGAAGTAGTGGGCCGGCCCCGGAGCGGGAGGGAATTCTCCTCTTCCCAGGACCTGCAATACATGTTCCACGATTTCGGCAGACAGATTGAATTTCTGTGGAACTATCAGATCGTGAGAATGTACCTGCGCTATTTCCTCTGGCAGTTCGCCGGGAGGGGTCCGGCCGGCGAAAGGTGGGTGTCCAGCTACGGGGCCCTGGCCAACCGCAATGAAGATGGTGTGGACTGGATTCAATTTGGGCTCCCCCTCTCTTTCCTCCTGGGAATCCTGGGTCTGGTGTACCACTTCAGGAAAGACCGGACCCAGGCCCTGTCCGTTATTATCCTCTTTTTCCTGACAGGTCTCGCCGTCATCCTTTACCTGAACCAGGACAAGTTTCAGCCCCGGGAACGGGACTATTCTTACGTAGGAAGTTTTCTCGCCTTTTCCATCTGGATAGGCATTGGGGCGTCTGCCATTCTGGAGAAAGTCCTCCATTATTTCAGACAAAAACCGTTTCGACTGCACGCCACTTACGGAACCGCGCTTCTGCTCCTTCTTGCTGTGCCGTCAGTCATGGCTGTCAAGAACTACCGGTCCCATAACCGATCGGGAAATTTTGTTGCCTGGGATTATTCATACAATATCCTTCAGACCTGCGAACCGAATGCCATCATTTTCACCAATGGGGATAACGACACTTTCCCGCTGTGGTATCTACAGGAAGTTGAAGGCATCAGGAAAGACGTCACGGTGGCAAACTTGAGCCTTCTGAACACCGAATGGTATATCCGCCAATTGAAGGAATCCCGCCCGCCGGGTGAGCGCCTTGTCAACTTCACGGACGCACAGATTCTGGGAGAAAAGTCTATTGGAAGGAATCCGGCAACGGGGGACCCACTTTTCCTCGATGTGAGCCTGTGGAAAAAGACCTCGGTCTCAATCCCCGCCCCTGACGATACTCTTAACGGCAAGGGGGAAATCAGGTGGGAGGTGAAGCCGACCATGGGACAGGGGATCAGGGTTCAAGATCTCATGATAATCCACATCGTCAAAGAGAGTCAGTGGAAGTATCCCGTTTACTTTGCCGTCACCGTTTCACCCAAGAACAGGATTGGACTGGAGAAATACCTGCAGATGGAGGGACTTGCCTTCAGGCTCAAGTCCCATGCAGTTCCCCTGGTGAACTTCGAAAGGCTTCGCACCAACCTGACCACCGTGATCACGGACACCACATGGACCCGGGATTATCAACCCGGCTACAGGTACCGCAACTTGAATAATCCTCATGTCTATTTTAATCCCAACGTCGTCAAACTTCTTCAGAACTACCGTTCGGCATTCATGGAACTGGGGTTTAATGAAGCCCGGAATTATAGAAGAGTCCAGAAAAATCCCATGGCCACCGACGATGAACTGGAGCGGGCCCGCCATTCTGCCCGGCAGACCCTTCAACTGATGGGAACGGTTCTGCCCGAGACGGTCATTCCTGTTTCTAACGAAGACATGCAGTTCAGGTTGGGCTACCTGTACCACGAAATTGGGGAAACGGAAAAGGCGGTTGATATTTACAGGAATCTTCACGGTTCCGCCCGCCCCGAAATCATCGCGTCCATTCTCCGGGCCTACGATGATATGGGACTTGTGGAGGACGCCATCGGGCTTCTGGAGATGTGGCTTGTGAAAAATCCTGGCGATACGGGCGTCAAGAAACTCCTTGAAGAGTACAAGGGAAAAACGAGTCAACCCCCCGACTCGTAGCAGCGCCAGGTCTCCCCTGGTTTCCATCATCATTCCCCACTTCAACGGGGTCGACATTCTGTCTGACTGTCTCGATTCCCTCGATCGTTCCACATATCCGCGAATTGAAATCATTGTTGTCGACAATGCTTCCACGGATGGGAGTCCGGAATGGGTTCAATCCAACCATCCCGACGTCAAACTCATTCGCAGCAGCGAGAACCACGGGTACGCCGGTGGATGTAACCGGGGCGCCAAGGCCGCCGCGGGCGAGTACCTGCTCTTTCTGAATAACGATACCGTTCACGAATCGGACTGGATTGAACATCTCGTGGAAACGCTCCAAAAGGATTCTTCCGTCGGCGCCGTGCAGCCGAAGATATTGAACTATTTCGACCGCACTCTGTTCGACTATGCAGGAGGGTCGGGAGGTCTCATGGACATTTTCTGCTTCCCTTTTACCCGGGGAAGGATGTTCCTCGCCCGGGAGCGCGACAGGGGGCAGTACGACGACAAAAGACAGATCTTCTGGGCGTCGGGAACGGCATTTCTCACGAAAAGCTCACTCTTTGAAGCTGCCGGAGGACTCGATGAGGTTTTCTTCGCCCACCAGGAGGAGATTGACCTGCAGTGGCGCATGCAGCTTATGGGATTCCGGATTTTCGTGAATCCCAGGTCACTGATCTACCATAAGAACGCCCTCACGCTCGCCGTCGATTCGCCCAAAAAGAAATACCTGAACCACCGCAACTCCCTCATGATGATGCTGGGAAATTACAACCTGCCACTCACCATTTACCTGTTCCCCATCCGCCTGTTCCTTGAATTCGTGGCAGTGGTGTATGCTGTCGCCCTGAGAGATTTCAAACATGTGGGCGCTATCCTCAAGTCCCTTGCCTGGATTGTCACCCATCCCGCAACCATCTACCGGAAACGACGGAAGACAAAAGCTCTCCGGAAACTCAGGGACAGGGAGGTACTGCAGCTGTTATATAAGGGAAGTGTGGTTCTGGACTACTACATCCTCGGGAAGCGCCGCTACTCGGACTTGATTCCCAGACACCTTAGGTAGGTCTTCTTATTCTCCGGATCTATCTCAACCAGGAGTTTAAGAAGGACTTCACGGTTGGTCAATATGCCCGGTAGATCACAGAAATCGTGGGCGTGACCGCTGAGGAAAATCATGGTGTAGAATTCCCGGGGGAACGTGAAAAAGATCAGTTCAAGGCTTTCGATCATTCTCGCGAGAGATTCGTCCGAGGCCTCGATCTCCTCTTCCTGGAGAGAAGCGTCCACGTCATAGAAGTAGAACTTGGCCAGACGCAGGCCCCTGTTCTTGCTCAACTGGTCCACCAGTTCGATTCGATCGCTCCAGCCACGGGGGTACAACGACCTTTCGCCTTCAAGGGCCAAATCCCTCGCCCGTTCATAGAAGCGGGTACCTCCGAATTGCTCATACGTATCCGCCTCTCCTGCCAGCATTATGTAGCCATAGTATTCCATCGTGCTGGCAAGGGAATTGAAAATTACAGGGGAATATGCAATACCCTGCCCCCGTGAGTACGGGAATTGAATACCCTTTGCGAAATAGCGCTGGTCCAGCCGGTTCGAAAAGCTGCATTGGGCCGTATAGAGGCGTTCACCTCCTTTCTCCGCGGCACCTTCGAAAATCATCTGAATCGAGAGGGTCATCTCCAAATCGCCGTATTGCTCATCCCACGGCGTGGTGGTGAAGAAAATCTGCAGTTGATCGGCAATCTCTGAGACAATAACCCGGTCGGTCCCCCTGAGCCATTGGGTGTCCAGATTGACCTCAACGTCGCCAAATTGTGCCGTGACCGAAGACATTAGAATGAATAGGGTAGCATGTCTCAGGATACTAAACATATCAAAAAAAGATAGACAGAATCTCGTCCACCATCAAGAAGAAACGTCCGTCTTCGCATGCATGCAAAAACTTGTGACGATTGTCCACTTTGGATACTACCGCAGGAACTTCCGTTTCTAACATCCCTTTCTACCGGACACGCAGACTCCCCGCGGGGCAAGCACTCATGGATTCTCCGAAGGATCTTGAGATGATCCGTGTCTCCGCCTCCACGCCAGTCAAGGGCCCGGCTCCTGACGGGAAAACTGGCGGGACTCTTCTAAGGCCGTTTTCCTACTATTTGGTGCCGACGAATCGGCACCATCAGTGGCCATAAAATAATCTGGGCAATAAAGGGGATCCCAAGACCGTGGAAGTGAATCAATTACTGTTTGATCCCCGCAGAATGCGGGGGGAGTTTAATTGATTCCCACGGGTGCAGGCAGACCCGCCCAAATTATTTTCTAGCCACAAGGCCTTTTGGCACTTTTCTGCCTGAGAAAAGTGCGAAAGAAACCACGGCCTGGATAATCCCACGGCGAGAACGTAGCCGACAGTCGCCGCGAGATTTTGCATCCTTTCTTCCCTCCACAGCGGATAAGGGAATTCAAACGGGATTTCGTAAATTCTTCACCGTGACGAACATCAAGACCCTCATCGAAGACGACAAAGAACGTTTCCCGCTCTTGAAAATGGCGGGAGAACTGGGTGACGAAACGGATACAGATGCATACGTGGTGGGAGGCTACGTGCGGGATCTGCTCATGAACCGGCCGTTGTCGGATATTGACCTGATGGTTGTGGGAGACGGGATTGAGTTCGCGCGGGAATTCGCCCACCGGTTGGGCGTAAGAAAGATTGTTCCCTTCAAAGACTTCGGTACGGCCGAGATTCCCTATGACGCATGCCGTATAGAAGTCGCTTCCGCCCGCAAGGAGTCATACGATCCCGGCTCGAGAAAACCGCGTGTGACATTTACGGATCTCGAGAGCGATCTTCTCCGCCGCGATTTCACCATCAATACCATGGCAATTTCCCTGGGGAAAAAAGCTCTCGGGGAAGTTCACGATCCCCTTGGAGGCATCAAAGACCTTCAGAAGAAAATCATCAGGACGCCCCTCGATCCTGATACCACATTTTCTGAAGATCCGCTACGACTGATGCGGGCCATCCGGTTCGCGGCGGAGCTGGAATTCCAGATCGACCGCGCGGTTGTGGAAAGCATGAAGCGACAGGTGGAAAGAATCCGGATCGTGTCAGCCGAGCGAATTACCGCCGAATTTTACAGGATTCTCCAGTGCGTCCGTCCATCCATCGGTCTCGATCTCCTTGAACATGTGGGCTTGATGAAGATCACTTTTCCGGAAGTCTCGGCAATGGCCGGTCTTGAACAACCCTCCGAATGGCACCACAAGGATATTTTCTACCACACCCTTCAGGTGGTGGACAATCTCGCCGGGATGACGGAAAAGGGTGACCTTCGGTTCGCGGGACTCGTACACGATATCGGCAAACCGCGAACGAGGAAGTTTGACACGGAAAAGCGGTGGACTTTCCACGGCCATGAAGTGGTGGGCAGCCGGTTGATAGACACGATCGCAAAACGGATGAAGCTGTCCAACAAGACGAAGGACTACCTGAAAGAAATGACCTTTCTTCACCTCCGTCCCATCGCTCTTGCCATGGAAGGCGTCACCGACAGCGCCGTCAGAAGAGTGATGGTGGCCGCGGGAGACAATGTCGACGATCTTATGGCACTGTGCAGGGCAGATATCACCTCAAAGAACCCGCGTCTGGTCACAAAGTACCTGGGCAACTTCGACCGGGTGGAAAAAATGATGCAGGACGTGCAGGAGCGCGATGCCATGCGGGAATTTCAATCTCCCGTGCGCGGGGACGTCATCATGAAGGAATGTGGGATCGGTCCGGGACTGACAGTGGGGAAAATAAAGAAGGATATTGAAGAGGCAATTCTGGACGGGGATATCGAAAATAACTACGACGCGGCGTACGAATATTTCCTGAAGATCAAAGATAAATATCTAGCCAGATCTATTTAAGAACCACATCCCGACTTGATCGGGACAGGGTGAACACAGATGTTTCTAAGCAGACATCTAAAACCCTACAATAAACCATTTCAAATCTGTTTTTGAGAGTATTTCAGACGCGTCATCTGTCTATGAGCCTATGCCAATTAGACTTCTCTGTGACCTTCCCGCCTGCTCCCTCCTCGTCGGGAGGGCGGGCAGGTGTGGCTTCAAGGCAAATAGGGGATTAGAACTGGAACGAAATACCCACCAACAGCTTTTGGAACGTGATCTCTTCGACCGTTCCGGCGGGGGTGAAACTGTCCCTCGATTGTCTCTCCCAACTCCCGTGAAGAAGTGTCAGGTCAAGATTTACGTAACGGTCAAGGGCGAAACTGAGTCCACCACTAAAAAATTGCCTGTCCTCGTCGCCGGTTGCATCACTCACGGGTGAAGGAATGAGGGAATATCCCCCCCTGAGCTTCGTGTGAAGTTTTTGCAGGGCGATTTCCCCACCCAGTCGATATTCCAGAGTGGGACGGTACGTCTGTCGAATAAGTTCGTTCTCTTCAAGGAACTCGCGATAGTCGGCATCTTCCAGCCGGCGGCGGCTCACCAGAAACCGTGTCTGTGACCAGTCACGGTAGCGCACCGACGCGGCGAAGGTCAAAAACACGAGACGGTAAGAAAGTCCTCCGTCAAAACGGAACGGCGTTTTGACCCTGTAGTCCCACCGGCCCGACTCCTCCGCAGCATCCACATATCCGTCATCAAAGGTGAGCTCGTCGGAGTTTGAATGGACTTCATCAACCGAGAAGGTGGATGGCAGGGTCATGGCCGCTCCGATTCTTAGGCCCCAACCAAAATGCATCAGGCCCCCAAGCTTCAGGCTGAGCGAGGCATAATCCGATCGAAGAACCTGGCTCACTTCATAACTGTCAAAATCTCCAGGGAATTCTTCGTACAGGTGATCCGAATCTTCCTGGGTAAACCAGAGTTGATATTGCTCCTTCCCTGTCGTGTAGGCGGCGGTGATACCCATGAGGAAATTGGGAGAGAGGGCGACGGCGCCGCCGAGGGTCCACTGGCGCAGGCCCCCTTCGGTGCTCATCTGTTCTGAACGAAACACGTCCCTGTCAAACAGGTAGTACCCGGTAATGTCGTTTTCATCCGTGATATCGAAGCCGATGTCGTTCGTTTCGCTGCTGAATCCTGAGAAGGCCAGGTTCTCATCAAAATTCACGATCCGGTTGTAACCGAGCGCGAGAACAAGACTTCCCCGGCTCGTTGCGAAGGGAAACGCGGCGCCGGCGGACCGGAAACGGGTGTACCCTTGATCGTCAACCGTCGATCTCTCCTTGAAAAGCGCCTCGTTGGTGAAATTCAGGTGGGAAAATTCCGTGAATATTTCCCGCTCCTTCACGAGACCCAACCCGGCGGGATTCCAGTAAATGGCGGTGTAGTCGTCAGCCAGACCGGCGTAGGCGCCCCCCATGGCCAGGGCTCTCGTACCAAACCCCATCTCTCCGTCCATGAGGTGAATGGCATCGTAGGCGCTCTGTCCGTGAAGAGACGTGCTGAGGATTGCAGCGGTCACGATGGATATGGAGAACTTCACAGGTTATCCCTCTCTCTAGCGCTTCGACTTTCCACCTGAGCTGCGTCCGCCCGAACGCGAGGATTTTCCTCCCCCGGAGGAACTCCGATGACCTCCACTGTGGGAGGATGAGCTCCGGTGACCGCGACTCTGGGAAACCGAACCTGAGGAACCCTTCGATGAGGACCTGACCGAGGTGCCACTCCCACCCGATTTGGGACTTCTGCCGCGTACGGTCCCGCTGCGTGCTCCTGATTTGGTAGCCACAACGTGATCGTATACTCGCCTCACAGCTCTTGAAATCTTGACTTTAGAATTTTGCCCGCGGCCGGGGACTCCGCGGATGTCCGACCGGGGGGCCGTTCGTTTGGTGGATTTGCCCCTCTTTGAAACCTCCCCTGACGGGCGGTCTTGAGCTCTCTTGACGGATCTTACGTCGCCTTTGGCACCGGATTCAACTCTGACCATAGGCCCTGGAGCGGCGGCGACGGGCTGGGTGTCCTGACTGCCTGCAGAATTCGCTGGACGTGAAATCTCCCGGTCGCCAAGGTCGCCTCCTCTCCGGTCCCAGTCCCGCTTCTTTTTGGGGACAGGGTCGACGTAAGTGTACGTGGCCCAGTACCGACTCCGGTATGGATACCCATAGCCGTATCCTCCGTATCCTGAATAATACCACGGGTAATATGCATCGGCCCAGTACGGTCCGCTCCACCAGGACCAGTAAGGATCGTAGGAACGGTAGCACCATGGATGCCAGAAAGGATCGCCCCAGGCAAACCTGAGGTCAAAGTGGTAGCCGTGATCGTAGAAAGGATCGTACCGGTACCAGGGATCGTAGTAAGAACCCCCCGACCAGTAATGTTCATGAATCACGGTATCGGGATCGGGGGGAATCCCTTCCTCAACCAGGGTGTCAGCGGGAGCTGCCGCCTGGGGAGCAGTGTAACGGTGTTCGACGAAGTTCTGGGAAACGGCAAGTTGGGTATAGCACCCCTGCAGGAGAAAAAAGAGAGAAACCGGGACGCTCAGAATCAACAAACGGCTAGTCTTTTTCATGATTGTCCTCGTCTAAGTGCGTCACCTTAACACCAATATACATGCTTCATCACCTGAATATCCATATCCGAATAGTGCAAATCCCGTGCCACTCGCACATTGTGCATAAAGAACATTCAAATTGAACATTTGCAGCTGAATCTTCAAGTATTATGAAGCATATCAATGGAAATGGAGGGACTGGCTTTAAATCTTGACTAGTAATCAGGTGGGACTTAGCTTTCTAGTGTCATTATGAATAGAGAGCAACTATATAATGAACTCGGGCGCAAGATTGGCAGCACCCGGCTTGTCCCGTTGGAAAGGTTATCCATTCCCAACAATAACACCATATACTGCAAGCATGAGTTCGAGAATCCATCGGGATCACATTATGACCGGGTCTATTACAGGCTTTACCGCTATTGCGAATTGGAGACACAAAAGATTTCTCCGGGTGTTACCCCGGTCATAGAGAACACCTCGGGCTGTGCAGGAGCGGCGTGTGCCTACATCGGCAAGGAACTGGGCTATGAGACGCACATCGTTGTCCCGGGAAATCTGCCGAGGAACCGGACGGAGAATATTCGAAAATACACACAGAACCTGTACAGCACTCATGACACCGAGTATGTGTTGGGAACTCAGAGGCTTTTGAGAGAAGTGCTAAGAAAGGACCACGATAAGAAGAAGGTGGGTGATCCTTCGCGCCTGTTCTGCTTGAATCACTCTCAGAACGTGGAGAGTGTGAGGGCCATGGAGCAATGCGGCAGTGAAGTGGTTTCCCAGTTTTCCCGGTTAGATGGTGGGATTGATTTCTTTGTCTCAGCTGTGGGAAACGGCACTTCCATGGCGGGTGTGGGCAGAGCCCTAAAAGATGCCTGGGAAACGCGTATCGTAGCGTTCGATCCCGTGGAAGCGCCGGTTGTGCGAAACATGAAGGACGGTGTTGCCAATCAATTTGTGGACTACAGGGAACACGAATTGTACGGCGTGGGCGCCTGGGGAGTCCGGTTCCCTTTCATCGATGTCGATCTCATCGATGAAACATACACCGTGGCCGCCCACGAATGGGAGCACGCTCTGAGGCTCCTCATCGAGGGCGAAAACCTCTATGTGGGGCATACATCGGCCGCCTCCCTGTTCGTGGCACTGAAAGTCGCCGCGAAAGTGAAGAACAAGAATATTCTCATCATCCTTTACGATTCGCTGACGAATTATTAGCAACAAAACCACACCTGCCCGCCCTCCCTACGAGGAGGGAGCAGGTGGGGAGGCCACAGAGAAATGCAGGAGGAAATACTCGGAACGAGTCGCCACAAAGTACTGGCATCGAATCTATGTTCTCTGTGCTCTCTGTGGTTCTTAACTAAATCAAGGTAGGAGCGGACATGTTTGACGAAAGGTTTTTCGACACTTATCTCGTGGAGCTGGTCCACAACGATTACGGTTACCAGACCGCGGAGGTGTTCCTCGAGGAGGAAGGGCAGGGACTCGTTCGCCAGGCCATTCTTTTCAGGATTGATCGCAATATTCTCACGTCGTTTTATGAAGACCGCGGTGACGTGACAGACGTTGAGGACTCTGTCAGAAAGGAATTAGCAGGGCTGGAGAACACCTGCGACGAGGTGGCCGCGGATGTCTGGCGCTTCAAGCCTCTTGTTTACACGAAGAACAGGATCATCAACACGTATCCCCCAAACGTCAAAAGTCTATCGGGTTCATCCGCGAATCACATCGAACTCACCACCGTACAGGACTTTGACAGGGTATCGCCCATGGAATACAGTTTTCCTCACAGGTCGGCTTACGAATCCCAGTACGAGAAGTACCTTTTCAAATCACAACTCAAGAGCCTCATCGCCATCCCCATATTCGTTCGCGGCATACGGGGTATCCTCCGGGTCATGAACAAGATTGATTGGCGAACCGTCCCGTATGAATTCATCACGGAATTCCCAACACAGATGCCCGGATATGACCTGGACAGGATTCGTGATATCGCCGCCAGACTTTCCAGGGACTTGACCTACAACGACAACGCCGTCTTCGATATCAAAGTCCCTCAGATCAACCTTTCGGAACAGGAAGGGTCCACGTTTGAGAATCTTTCGAAGGATTGGTGGGGAGCGTCGAACATCAGCAGGACCATTTGCATGCAGGCGGCCAAGGCGTGCCATTCCAACAAACCTCTTTTGATCCTGGGTGAGAGCGGCACAGGGAAAACGACCCTGGGGAAATTGATCGCCAGGCATTCCATGTGGCACCGCGACGTGAGAGGTCTCCAGATATCCAATCACAAGTGGGGAAAGGACAACTCCGGCAGGGAGGTCATCGTGGATGACCGGTATCCGAAAGGGGGGAACGGGATTGAATACGAAACAGAAGTGGATATTGTGAACACGGCCTCCATCACCCCCACCCTGTTTGAATCGGAAATATTCGGCATTGCCAGCAAATCGGCAACGGACGTGAGTGGGAAGTTTGGTTACCTTTTGATTGACAGGAAGGAACTGTCGGCGAAACACCGGACCAACAACGTCTACTGGACAAAATCTGTGCTTCTTGACGAGATTGCCGAGATTCCCAAGTCGGTGCAGGCAAAGCTTCTGAACGCCATTGACAGGAACAAGGTGAGACCCGTCGGCCAGAATAACGATGTGGATATATCGTGCACCCGGTTGATCGCCGCCACGAACAGGGACATCGATGACGAGGAGATATTTCGAAGCGATCTCAAATGGAGATTTCCCCACGTGATCTACATCCCCCCGCTGCGAGAAAGAAAGTCGGATATCGCGAAAACTATAGAGCGCTATGTGGACGGGTTCAACGGGGAGCGTGGAGCCAACGTGAAGGTTGAGGAGGAATACATTCAGGCGCTTCGGATGTACGATCTGCCGGGAAATGCCAGGGAATTGGTGAACATTCTAAGCGAATGCATTCAGTGGTACTGGGACGCGGGCAAACCGTTCTCCCTCACCTTTGAAACGCTGCCCATCAGAGTGCGGGAAGTCTACGAATCCGAAATCTACGCCAAGGTGCCGGAGCTGGAGGAGAGGGAAGACGGGGGTCAATTCCCTGAAGGAACGGTGATTCACTACGTGGAATACGATCCTTATAAGGATCTGCCCATGGCGGAACTCGAATTCGTCATGAGTGTCATCGCGCTCATGAAGAACAACTGGGTCGTATCAAAAGCCCAGGAGAAACTGGGCTGGAAGCATCCCAAGCTGGCGAGGAGATTGAAGGACGAGAAGTTCCTGGCCATGCTGGAAGAACCGAGGGTACGGAGAGTTCTGGAGAAAAAGGGATTCAGTCTTGAGCGGATTCAAAATAGGCTTGCGGCGGCCAATTCCCCAATTACCTAATTCCCCAGTTACCTGATTACCTGGGTTTCCAATTCTCCGCTCCTCCATTTTTCCATCTCTCCAGTCCTCCATTTCTCCAGTTTTCAATAGTCAATCATCAATTGTCCATAGTCAATTATCAGCCTGCGGTACCCGGTGCCAGTTGGCTCCCCATGAGGGCCAGCCCCATTCTGAAGGCTACTCCCAGGAGCCAGGTAAAGACCGCCACGAACGCAGCTTTTCCCCTGGATAGATCGGCAATGGTGTTCAATCCAAGGACGACAAGAACCAGGTACCATACTGAAAAGACGCTGATTTCGCTCAAGAACAGAAACAGGGGCATACCTATCGCTTCTCTGCTCCAGAAATTCAGTCCGATGAGCCACAGGTCGTACGAGGATGAGATAGTCTCCAGGCCCTTGATATAGATGGCTGCGGTATTGACGGCAGAGCCGGCGAGCGGGATCAGGTTCGAGTAGCTTATGATTGACAAGGATTGCTTGAAATTGAGTTTTTCGGTGAAGAGGTTCGTCAGCATGAGGATGAGTCCGCTGACGATGGCCCATCTGATCAATGTCACCAGTGGGACTATGGATGCTGTGATGAGTCCGAATCGTTTGGCTCTTTGCAGTGCCGCGTCAATCTGGTCGGGAGAAAGCATTTCCTGGAGTTTGACCACGGTGACCTGGGCCTGTGCCGGCTGCATAAGGATCGCAATGATAATTCCGGCAACGGCAACGATAACAAAGGGGACGATCCACGTCGGTTTTTCTTTCAGGTTCAGGAAGAGCCGGGACGGTTCAAGGATCAGGTGTTTCAGGTTTGTCATTTGTTATTCTCCACCCAGCTAAGGTTTTTGGCCTGTTTTTCTTTTTCTTCCACGACGCTCAGAAATATCTCTTCCAGTGCCGATAGTTTTGGATCTTCTGCGAGTTTCTCCCTGAATTCAGATCGAATATCCTCAATCGTATTCTGATACACAACCCTTCCTTTATGGATAATGGCCACTTCGTCGCAGAGGTTTTCCACATAGCTCAGAATATGGGATGTAATCAGGATGGTTGTTCCTTTCTTTTTCAGGTCAAGGAAAAGTTTCTTTGTCTTTTTAACGGCAATGGCATCCATACCTTCAAACGGTTCATCGAGAACAAGGAATTCAGGATCGTGGATCAAAGCGGCAGACAGGGAGACTTTCTTTTTCATACCTGCCGAATAGGTTTCAATCCATTTGTCCTGTTTGTCCTTCAGTTCAAAAAAGCCAATCAGTTCACTAGTTCTTTCCTTAACTGATTTTTCCTCGAGTCCATACATCGCTCCCGCAAATGTGAGGTATTCTTTTGCAGACAGTTTTTCGATGTAGGTAGGTCTTTCGAGCACAAATCCCGTTCGGCCCTTGTATTTGTATGATTTTTCCGTCAGGGACTCACCAAACAGATGGATTTCTCCGGAATCACGCTTCAGGATATTGGCGAGAATGTTGATGGTCGTGGTTTTCCCCGCACCATTGGGGCCCACAAAACCAAAGATGACACCTCTGGAAACGTCAAGGTTCAGGCCATTCAGTGCGACCACGGAAGGACCATAGGATTTGCTCAGCGCTTGAACGATCAAGATAGAGCTATTCATCTACCATTCCCAAAATTCTATGCACAGCGTTTTGGAGATGTTCAGATGTACGCCACACAGATAAGCGATAGAAAGAACAGGATAGGAGCAGTGAAGTCGACGCGGTCACAGCGTACCACAATGCCCCGAGAGAACTGGAAATCACGAGCAGGCCATTCGCGAGCACAGGGACGATTATCATAACAAGGCCCTTCCACGAGAATATACTTTGACGGAAGGGTCTTGGGGATCTTGCGGACAGAATATTTCCAACACCTAGAGCGGTTGTCAGAACGACTCCTGAATGGACCAAGAATGAGAGAAGAAAACTACTATTTGACTCATACATTATGGAAACTAAGAAAAGTGCCAACAGAATGGAAACTGCCATAGATAAGAAGAGAATACCGTTGCGGGCAATAATTATCTTAGTCCAGTCTAAGGGGAAAATCATCAACGACCGCAAATCGCCGGGAAGGGTTGCGAAAATGTTCGTGATTACCATGCTCAGAGACCAGAGCACTAGGAAAAGTCCAGGCATGAGCAAGAATAATGGGTTGAGTGAACCTTGGAAAAAAGAAGACACGATCATGAACGTTGGATACAAGAATACAACCATAAGAATGGAGTGATATCTTTTGTATAACAAAATCGTTTGTCTAAATAGTTGTGAGTACCTCATGAATCGTTCCGGAGTTTTTTCTTGGGTTTCATCAGGCTTGTACCTACCCTCAATCCAATCACCAGCAAAGATGAAACAAATATAAAGTAGATTGTGACCAGTCCGTAGTCTCCTTTCTGAGCTGCATTGGTGACAGAACCTATCCACCCACAAAAGGGATATAGGTTATATAGATAATGTTTCTTAACTAGCACGGGAATCTGGTACAGGACAATCAAGATGAAAAAGACCTGCTGGAACCAAATATCGCTTTTTCGAATTTGTGCGCCCACTACCATGAGGATATTCAATATCCAGACCTGAAGGGTGACGATCACTATGATTGTGATAGAAACGAATACCACTACACTCAATACTCTTTCCGGTAAGGCAGCAATCAATCCCAGAATTACGATTATGTGTATGAGATTTCTCTTATCATAGAGAACCATAGTCAGCAGAGAACCATATTTTTTTTCGCCCGATAGCGGGAACAAAATCATATGACCTCTTCTAACCTTTAAGTCTCGGACATAGCCAAAAAGTAGCAACAAAAGCTCGAGAGAAACAGAGTACGCGAAAATGAAACTGACTATGTATGGTTCAGGGTAAGAATACCCTACCCAAAATGAAAATGATCCTGCCAAGATCAGCGACAAGGGGAAGAGAACATAATTCCAAATGGTACTCCGCCTATCTCTCTTGTACAATGTTGTGGATACGGTGACAATATTTCTTGTCGTAGCACTCATTTCATGAAATCCTCAATGACCTATAGGCAGTTACTTTCTTGTCGTACCAGAAAATTGGGATGGTGGTGAGGAATGTCTTCCCCACCACCATGATTATCAGACGAGATTGCTCCCTTGATGAGAGATCATTGCAGCGCGTGTACGTTATCCACTACAACTCGCAAGAATCCCAAATGCCCCAGCGCCCACGCCAAAGTGCCACCAAAGGAGTGCACCTATGCTCGTTACGCCCAGCAAACTGAAGGCTAATATAGTCATCCCTAGGATGGCAGCGACGCAACCCAACGAAACACCACTGTCGCTGCTTCCATCACCTCCAAGAATGCTCTCCATGTGCGTCATGTCCATGGTACGGCTCTTAGTTACGGGTGCGGCTTGACTGGTTCCTATAACCGATGCTCCAACAGACAGTGTCATGCCGGAAACTAGGACTATAGAGATGATCTTCTTCATAGCTCATCTCCTCAATTTTCGGTGGGAAACCGGCCCATGACGGACTAATTTCCCACCGGCTACGGGATGTGTTATCGGTGCTCATCTCCCAATGACTCACCGATAACCGTCTCTCAGGAGGCAGACTCATATGCGTCTGCCTTCTGCATTTGAAGCGTTTCACCGCTCCAAATTCTTAGGAATTCTCTCTGAGATATCATCATCCGCCCTATCGCAGGATCGATGAGAATCAACTCCCTCTCATTAGGAATCGATTCCACGACCACATAATGATTGCTCCGAAGAAGGACAATGGCAGGTAAATCTATCTTTCGAAAATCTTCCCACATATAAATCCATCCTTCCGCGGATAACCCCTTCAGTTCCGCCATCTGCTTGAGTTTCAACATGGAGGTTCCGTTCTCCATCGTCCCGACAAAGGTTTTGACTTTCTCAATCGAAGCCCCGATCCCGTAATGAACAAATACGTTCATTAAGGCTGCCGGACCGCAATCACTGTCTTCCTGCTGCAAAATGACATCATCGTTGCCGAGGTAAGTGTAATCAGAAAGCATCGGGGGGATTCCCGGAACCATCCGGTTGGTCGAATGGAAGAGTAAACCCACCTGGAGAAGGAAGACAGCACCCGCCGTAACGACGAGAATCCCCACGAGTGTGCACAATCGCTTAAGGGAAATCGTCACGAAATCTCTCGTGTTGGGATTCAAGATAACGATTGATATAACTCATGCTAACCTCCTCCGCCACATGACGGTCGACGAGCGAACCCGTCTCATGATCCACGAGAAGGGAAATCAAGACGTAACTGGTGCCTGCCTGTTCACCACACTCGCAGACGGTACCGTAAGCAATGTACCGATCCGCAATACGCTCACCACCTACTGTCCTCGTCCATAACTCCTCGAAAAGCAACGATGATTCCTCAAGCACTGCTTGGAGCTCGGACATGGACGTCCCTTCATCAGACAAGTATTTTGACAAGTCGAGTTTTCTTTCAAAAGTAACAGAACCTCTGTCGGCAAGCGCCCGGATGGGGATTCTTGAGGTTCTGGAGAAATCCGATACAACATCGCGTATGAATTGCCTGGATCGTCTTCCCACCCACTTGTGACGAATAATCCCATCTCCGTCAACTAGAAAGACGGCAGGTACACTCTTGACTCCCAGCTGTTCGTGAAGTCGCTCTGTGTCGGTAAGAATAGAAATCGGAAGTTGATAGGCTCGAAGGAACCGGGCTGTTTCGAGACTGTCAGCGATACTTAAAGCAAGAACTGAAGTCCCGGTTGACGGAAGATCGAAAAGCAGATCTGAAATGTTGGCCAGGACGGCAAGACAATGCTGGCATGCGGGATCGAAAAAAATAATGATACTCTGGTTTCCCTTCGCTACCGCGGAACCCATCCCTGGTATCCTATCAAAAGCAAAATTGTCACCAATAGACGGAACTACGTCTTTTTTGTGCACTGAGAGGACAATGGAGAGCATGCTTAGAGGTAAGACGAGAACAATTACAATTGTGAGGATAACTGCTTGAAATCTCTTTGAAGGAATGCGAACCTCCCCACTGTTCGGGACGCCTCTCCCCTTCCTCTCGGTACCTCAACATAGTAAAAAAATTGTGAGCATGCAATATAATTCTGCATTAGCGAAATATATCTCCAAACAAACAAGAATTTTCTCTAAAGTAATTCTGCTGTTTATCCGTGAGCTGAAGACAGATCACCATCAATCATTGAACTCTCCAATCAATTGTTTTTCCCTGGGTGAAGGTCTAAATTAACCTGGCATGACGGAAAAACGATCCACACTGCCGCCGCTGGCGGACCGGGTTCGGCCCGCATCCCTCGAGGACTTCATAGGCCAAGAACACCTCGTGGGCAAAGAAACACTCCTAAAGGAGGCCATCCGTGACAAGTCACCCTTCAGCCTCATCTTCTGGGGTCCGCCGGGAACGGGAAAAACAACCCTGGCAAGAATTATGGCCCGGGAAATGGACGCCGACTTCTACGAAATCAGTGCCGTCTCCTCAGGGGTTAAAGATCTACGCAAGATCATCGACACGGCGAAAACGAGCTTCAAAATGCATAAACACACCATCCTGTTCATCGACGAAATACATCGGTTCAACAAAGCCCAACAGGATGCCCTTCTGCACGCCGTGGAAGAGGGAACCGTTATTCTCGTGGGTACCACCACGGAAAATCCCTCCTTCGAAGTGACAGCCCCCCTCCTCTCCCGGTGCCGCGTTCTTACACTGAATAGCCTCACCGATAAAGAACTGGAAGCCATCCTCACAGGAGCGCTGGGATCCGATATCGTCCTGCAAAAGAAAAACATCCGCTTCAAAGAAGGTACACGAACCGCATTGATTCAATCAGCGGGTGGCGACGCCAGGAAAATGCTCAATACACTCGAAGGAACGCTCTTTCTCTCCTCTTCAAAAGACGGAACCCAGTCCATCACGAAGAAAAACCTGAACGATGCCCTCCAGGCAAAAACTGTCGTCTACGACAAGACGGGCGACTACCACTACGACACGATTTCGGCATTCATTAAGTCCGTTCGAGGGAGCGATCCCGATGCCGCCATCTACTGGCTGGCCACCATGCTGGAAGGAGGAGAACAACCGGAATTCATCGCCCGGCGACTTATTATTCTCGCATCAGAAGATATCGGCAACGCCGATCCCCAGGCACTCCCCCTCGCCACCGCTGGATTCCACGCCGTTCACGCCATCGGCATGCCCGAGGCGTCTCTAGTACTTTCCCAGGTGACCGTATATCTCGCGGCGGCCCCCAAGTCAAATGCCGCCTACGTCGCCATCAAAGAAGCCCGGCAGAAGATCCGCGATGGAGGAACTTCCCCCGTCCCTCTCCATTTAAGAAACGCTCCAACACCCCTCATGGAGTCGATGGGACATGGCAAAGACTACGACTACCCACACCTCCACCCGGACCATTTCGTGGACCGGAACTACTTCCCCGAGAATGTGAACCAGACAGCGTTCTACCGGCCCACCGAACAGGGATACGAGAAGTTCATCCGCGAACGTCTGGCTCACCTGTGGAAAGACCGGTATGGCCGGAAGCAACCGAAGTGAAATGGAGAGCTGGAGAGTTGGAGACGGGATTCGTAATCCGTAATTCGTGATGCGTAAGGCTGCCCACTTCTACTGCAACTGCGACTGTTCTACTTGGACCTTGGCTCTTGGTTCTTGCTTCTTGATCTGTAATTCGTAATGCGTAGAAGCCTCCATTTCTCCATTTCTCCAATTCTCCACTTCTGCTTTATTATCTTTCTTTTGTTCTCGATTTCGAGTGCCGAGCCCCAGGAAAGGCTCAGATTGATTCATGCCGATGAACTGGAAAACATCACGGATTCCGATGGGAAGGCTATGCAGTTTCTGAGAGGGAATGTCAAATTCAGGAAAGGTGAGACCACTGTCACCGCGGACCGCGCCACCTATCGCGACCGGGAGGGAATCGGCACGTTTTCACCCTCGGTGAGGATGGAAAGGGGAAACCAGATTCTCACTTCCGATTCCCTCATCTTTGACTCGGGAAATGACAGAGTAACGGCGCTGGGACACGTGCAGTTCGACGACGAAGAATATGACCTACTGTGCGATACGCTCATCTACTTTCTGGAGGCCGATAGCGGCCTGGGCTCAGGAAATGTCCAGTTCACGCAGAAAAGCCAGACGATCACTGCCCATCGCATTGTCTATCAGAAAAAAGAAGGTGAAAAAGCCGCAAGCTATACCGCCATCGGTGAGGTCGTCATCCAGGAAGAAGGCCGAGAGGCAACCTGCGGGCGAAGCATTTACGATGCGACTGCTGAAGCGTCCATACTTCTGGAAGATCCCGTGGTGAACCAGGAAGGACAGATCCTTTCGGGCAGCGAAATATACCTTTACTACACCGATGATATTCTGAGTCGCGTCGTCATACCTGACCAGTCTCATGTCACGTACCATTCCACGGGAAAGGTCAGGACGCAATCCACAGCAGGTGATACCTCCGCCGCAGAGTACGAGCTGAAGGAATTCGAAGACGACATGGCCGGAAAGAGACTGGAAGCCTATCTCGTGGACGGCAGACTCGACTCCGTGAGGCTGGAAGGGATGGCCACCACTCTCTATCACATCTTCGACGATTCCCTGTATCAGGGAAAGAATATCGCGTCAGGGGATACCATTACCCTCCTGTTTGAGGCAGATACCGCCGGGAACGAAGACCTCAAAGCAATCCATATCGTGGGAGGCTGCCGGGGGGAATACCACCCGGATGAGTCTTCTTCGGATGCCGATTCCCCCATCTTCTACAGCGCCGACACCCTCCATTACGACATTCCTAATGAAAAAACAATTCTCAAAAAATCCGCAGCCGTCGACTACGAGGAAACACAGCTGAGATCGGGAATCATCTCCGTTTCGTGGGAGGACAACCTTCTTCACGCGCTCCCTTCGGGCGAGGAACTTCCCACGGTGACGGAACGGGGAAGGAGTCCCATGGTTGGAGAGTCCCTTGCCTATAACCTCTCCACGGGACGGGGGCGGGTGAACTATGGCAAAACCAGGATGCAGGACGGATACTATCGGGGGACTGAAATCAGGAATCGAAGCAACGACATCTTTTTAGTGAGCGATGGCATTTACACCACGTGCGATCTGGAGCCGGACCCCCATTTTCACTTCGAAAGTCACCGGATGAAAATGATCATGAGTGACAAGATCATTGCCAGGCCCATCGTCTTTCACATTTCGGGGATTCCCCTTTTCGCTCTCCCCTTTGCGGTAATTCCCGATCAGAGCGGAAAACGCCACTCGGGATGGATCCTCCCCTCGTACGGAGAGAACGGCCGCCAGGGACAATACCTGGAAGGTCTCGGCTACTTCTGGGCCGTCAACGACCACTGGAATAGCCAGTTCACGCTCGATTTCTACGACAGACAGGGAATTGTCTTTCGCAACAGCAACCGGTATGTGAAGCGATACGGCTTCAGCGGCAACGTAAGGTTCCGGTACAACAGGACGGTGCAGGACCAGGATATTGCCAGTATTTTCGGCAATCCGGGGGCAGAACGGTGGTCCCTGGGATGGAGTCACGCTCAAAAACTGAGGCATAAGCAATCGTTCAATGTCAACGCACAGTATTACAATGACAGTCAATTCAACCGGAAACTCGGGATTCACCGGGACACCCGTCTAAACCAGAAAGCCATCTCGAACGCCACTTATTCCAAGAGCTGGGCCCGGCTTAATGCCAGCATGTCCGTCAACCTGCGCGAGACCCGCAACCTCATGGCCGAATCCAAAATAGATTCCGGGTCCATCTATTACCAATCCCCCAAGCAGGCCGGCATGCGCATCGTGGAAACCAACACAGTTCTTCCCTCCCTCACCCTCCGTAAAGGGCAGATGCAATTATTCGGCGGGTCGGGAGGAAAGACAGGTGGACCCTCTTTCTACCTGTCTTATGGAAGTACCGTCAACAACAGGGGGGCGGGTTTCTACGAATCCGACAGCGTCGGTGTCGACTCTCTGGGAAACGCCATATACGAATGGGACGACAAACGTCAGCAGACATGGGATAACAGCTGGATCCACAACGTTTCCCTTTCGGGATCGGACAGGATTCTCAAACATATCGCGATTCGACCTTCTGTCTCCCTCCGTGAACAATGGACAACGAAGTACTTCGACGCCGATTCGGCGGACACGCCCGGGAGCACGGTTTCCAAGTTTCGTGCACGCCACATTGTCTCTTTTTCTCTGAGCGGCAACACGAAACTCTACGGGCTATTTCCCGTAAGGATCGGCGCCCTTCGAGCCATTCGCCACACGTTGACGCCGTCAGTGGGATTCTCCTTTCAACCCGATTACTCAAAACCACTGTTCGGATACGATTTCGGTTATTTCAAGAAGGTTCCGGACAGAGAGGGAAATCAAGTGCTGTTCGATCCTTTCAGCGGCACGGCAATCGGGTCTACCCCAAGACGGGAACAGAGAAAGCTGAACATGTCGATCAAGAACGTGTTTCAGGCAAAAGTAGGAGAGGGAGAGGAAGAGAGGAAGATCGACCGTCTGTTGACGTGGAATATGTCAACGAGCTACAATTTTGCAGCAGAAACATTCAAGCTTTCAAAGCTTCAATCGTCCATCCGGGCCCAGCTGCCCAGGAAGCTGACTCTTGACTTCCGCATGACCCACGATTTCTATGGCGTCAATAGCAACGGAGAGGGGATCGCCACGAACCAGTGGGGCATTCCCGTCCCCAGGCTTTTGACAGCAAGTACATCCACAGGACTCAGGTTTTCGGGCAGTCGTCTGCGTCGACCAGAACGTGCAACGGCGGATAGTGACACGGCTCTCGTGGATACCGCAGCGGCAGGCGGTGATCTTTCAGCCACGGAGAGTATGAAAGTTGAAACGGTGGGCAAGAAACCCGTGCCGGGAGGAAATCTGTGGGCTCTCGCCCTCAGTCTTCGCTACTCAACAAACCGGACCAATCCCGCGGTACCAAGGGACAATTTCTGGATGAACGCCAATTTGAGACTCCAGCTCACCAAGTCCTGGCGTGTTCAGTATTCTGCGAGGTTTGACTTGCTCGAGCGTGACATTGTGAGTCACGATATCTATGTCTATCGTGATCTCCACTGCTGGGAACTCAGTTTCACCTGGACCCCGGGAGGGTTCGGGAGAGGATTCTATCTCAGGATCAACGTGAAAGCGCCATCGCTGCGTGACATCAAGGTGGAATCGCGGGGAGGCCGCTGGCAAGGCCCTCGAATCTAAAAAATAGAACCTTGAAATGGTTTCGCATCCCAACCTTTTCAAGGTTAATGACTATGGTGTCAGAACCCGGATCCTTTTCACTTCTGACTTAGTTCTTCAGCCTTCTTCATGATATCATGCTTGATGGGCTCCTGGGACCGGAAAAAAGCGATGAGGTCGTTGATCTCCTCATCGGTCAACAATGTATGGTTGGGAATGCGTGGCATCATGGGCCAGCGGACCATTTCCGTCTCGGGCAGGGGTCGCAGGCGCTTGCCGTACTTAATGGACTGGTACAGCTCCTCATCCGTAAAGCTGCCGATGCCGGTCTCTTCGTCCGGCGTGAGGTTCGAACATGCAACGAATTTTCCATCAGTCATCCTATTCGCAAAACCCCCGGCCAGCGGTTCCCCATACTTAGGCATCATACCCGGTGCATAAGCGTGGCAGTCAACACACATCCCCATATAAGCCAGACGCTTTCCCCGTTCCACGGGCGTGTCGCTCCGGGGCTCGTAATCGGCAAACATCGGGTTCTTCGTAACCATCCGATAGATCATTCCTGTCGACATGATCATGGAGACCGGCAATTTGAGTTTATTATCGGGCACAACGTTTCTGACCGGCTCAGGAACGGTGCGCAGGTACGCCACTATCGAGCAGACCTCCTCCATGCTCAGAGCAACATCAAATTCGGGCCAGGGCATGGCCGGGAACAACTGCCGGCCGTCTTTGTTGAGTCCCTTCGTAATAGCCCGGATGATTTCGCCGTCCGTCCAGTTGCCGATTCCTGTTTCCTTGTCCGGGGTAATGTTGGGAACGGTGAGTGTTCCTTCCATTTCAAGTGTCCAGACATCTCCCGCCAGATACTTGTCCAGTTGTGGATCACCTGCAAAGTTCCCGGTGGTATGACAGGACCCGCACGCCAGGATCCCTTCCGCCAGCTTCGTCCCCAGTTCCACACGCTCCGCTGTGATTTCCACTTGGATGTCCGAAGGTGGACCCACCCTCATGGGAATG
This sequence comes from Candidatus Neomarinimicrobiota bacterium, assembly GCA_036476315.1. Classification (NCBI taxonomy): domain Bacteria; kingdom Pseudomonadati; phylum Fidelibacterota; species Fidelibacterota bacterium. The sequence goes on from JAZGBI010000022.1 coordinate 88,220, forward strand.
AAGACAGCACAACCCGTTAGGAGCAGAAAACCAGCGATAAACCAGTTCTTCCTCATATCTAGTCTCCTTTCGTGTAGAAGTTCTAGCGGTATTAAGGCAAACTAATGAATTCCCCAGCTTGAATGTGAGTTTAGCTATCCCGAGAATTACAGTCAAGCTACTTGGACAAGGCCGACTGGTCGATAGTCCTCATTGGAGGTCTTGGAGCTAATTTCATAAGCTGGCTCAGAATGACCTTTGAGGAGAAACCGTCAATTATTATCGACCGCCAGAAAGCTTGTCTGAATGACACGGGTAGTTTTCCCAGTAAAAGAATGTATCCCGAAAACGAATTATTGTTTTTAACCGGAACTCTGTGTTTACCGAGTGAGATTTCTATGCGATTTTGTTGCCTTTTAAATGACTTTGGTTCATATTCCCCGTGGCGGGTGCGATCCCTACTCTAAGAATATGCAATTTGGGTCCAATTCCCGATTCTGGCGAACGATCAGGCTCCTAGCTAAACGACCATGATCGGCAAAACAATATCCCACTTTAAAATCCTCAAAAAGCTTGGTGAGGGCGGTATGGGTGTAGTGTATAAAGCTGAAGACACCAAGCTTGACCGTCATGTTGCATTAAAGTTCCTCCCATCTCACCTCACTGATAGCGAAGAAGAAAAACAACGGTTCATCCACGAAGCCAAATCAGCATCGGCTCTGGAGCATCCAAGTATCACAACAATCTATGAGATTGATGAAGTGGAAGGTCAGACTTTCATAGCCATGGAATGCGTTGAGGGTGAGACATTGAAAGACAAAGTGGAGAAAGGGCCACTGAAGACAAAGGAGTTTTTGAACATCGCCATTGCTGTAGCAGATGGACTCAATGCAGCACACGAGCATGATATTGTACATCGGGATATCAAGTCTGAGAACATCATGATTCCTAAGACAGGGACTGTGAAGATCATGGATTTTGGGCTGGCGAAGCGGAAAGGAGTGACGAGGGTTACTAAGGAGGGAAGTACCCTGGGTACTTTGGCGTATATGTCACCTGAACAGGCAGAGGGATTAGAGGTAGATCGAAGGAGTGATCTCTATTCTTTTGGTGTAGTGATGTATGAGATGGCGACCGGTCAATTACCTTTCAAAGGGGAGCACGATGCCGCGATTCTTTACGCCATTGTAAATGAGGCTCCCCTTCCCGTCAGTACGATGAATCCCAATATTCCAAAGAAACTTGAAGAGTTCATTCATAAGGCTTTGGAGAAAGAGGTAGAAGATCGTTATCAACATGCGGATGAACTTCTGGCAGATTTGAATAGGTTGAAGAAGGAAATTGAAACAAAACGGACAGCTATTACTGAAACTCCTCTTCCAATTACAAAAGAACCAGGCAAAACGCGAGTATGGCGTCGATCCCTGAAAACTCATCGTTGGATGGTGGTCTTCGGAATCATCTTAGTAGCATTGGTAACTACCATATTTTTATACCGCAATGGTGAATCCCTTTCTGTCACCGAGGATGTTAGGGAAACCGGAATGGGAGAAAAGTCCATTGCCGTTCTTCCATTCACCAACTTCAGTGATAGCAAGGAAGATGAGTTTTTCAGTGATGGGATTACCGAAGACATCATCACACAAATATCTAAGATTGGGGACTTAAAAGTTATCGCACGAACCTCCGTGGTGCAGTACAAAAATACTCAAACAAGGATCCGTGACATTGGGAAAGAACTTGGTGTCGCAACAGTACTGGAAGGAAGTGTACGGAGGTCAGGTCGACGAATCCGAATCGTTGGCCAGCTAATTGATGTGAATACGGAAGAAAACCTCTGGGCAGAAACGTATGACAGGGATTTAAGCGATATCTTTGCGATTCAGAGTGACGTGGCACGGAAGATTGCTCTGGCCTTAAAGGCAACCCTTACACCGGAAGAGAAGAAGAATATTGAGCGGCAACCTACGAAAAACATGGAAGCCTACGACTACTTCCTGCGGGGCAACGACTATTCCGATCGGAGTCTAGTCGAAGGAGATAGGCGGATTGCTGTACAAATGTATGAAAAAGCGATCGAGTTAGATCCCAAGTTTGCACTGGCCTACGCGAAACTCTCTCGTGGGCACGCCGCAATGTATTGGTTTCACTATGACCGGACGGACGAGCGCTTGGTGAAGGCGAAGAGCGCAGCGAACAAGTCCTTGGAGCTTGAGCCTGATCTCCCCGAAGCGCATATTGCGCTGGGTTATTACTACTACTGGGGGTTCTTGGATTATGGTAACGCCCTGGAGCAGTTCGATATTGCCCAGAAAAGTCAACCAAACAACAGTGACCTATGGGCAAGTATCGGTTATGTAAAAAGGCGTCAGGGCGAGTTCGAAAAGGCATTGATTAACTTAAAGAAGGCTATAGAACTTGATCCACGCTCTTCAGGAATAGCCTTTCATTTAGCAGAAACTTTCTTCCTCATGCGGGATTACTCGAAAGCGGAGCCTTACCTTGACCGCGCTATCTCGTTGGCACCTGATATTTCTTGGCCGTACGCGAATAAGGCTTGGCTATACGTAAGTTGGCAAGGAAGTACCGAAAGAGCTCGGGAGGTTCTTGAGGAAGCGTTGGAAAAAGTGGACCGAGAAGAGCTTGTCTACGATTGGGTGTGGCTGGATCTGTTTGATGGAGACTACGAAGCGGCGTTGGAGCGACTCTCCTTGGGATCTTTAGAGACCTATGAAGATCAATTTGACTTTATCCCAAAGTCCTTACTATATGCTCAAATCTATGGTTTCATCAACCAACGGGAGTTGGAGCAAATCTATTACGACTCCGCTCGAGTCATATTGGAGAGAAATCTCCAGGAGCAGCCCGGAGATGCGCGATTCCACAGTTCTCTCGGCATCGCTTATGCTGGCCTTGGCCGCAAGAACGAGGCGATCCGGGAAGGAAAGCTGGCGGTGGAGTTGCTTCCCGTTTCCAAGGAAGCCTGGAAAGGGGTTGTTCGACTCGAGGACTTGGCTCAAATATACGCGATGGTTGGACAATACAATGATGCTATCGACCAGCTCGAGTTCCTACTGTCCGTCCCTGGAACGATTTCGATATCTTTGCTTCGCGTCAATCCAATCTGGGATCCCCTTCGTGATCATCCGCGGTTTCAGAAGCTGATAAAGAAGAAAGCCTAATGTTGTCTATGATCCTCCAAAAGAACGGCGGACAAGTCGGCCAAACCATTTCCCACTATAAAGTCCTCGAAAAGCTTGGCGAAGGCGGTATGGGTATCGTCTATAAAGCCGAGGACACCAAACTCAAACGAACCGTCGCCCTTAAGTTCTTGCCCCACCATCTTCTGGCTAATGAAGAGGACAAGACCCGGTTCCTCCACGAAGCGCAAGCTGCCTCATCTCTGAGCCATCCCAATATCATGACTATCCATGAGATTGATGAGGTAGAGGATCCCGACACGGCGGGCAGGCAAACATTCATCGCCATGGAGTACGTGGAAGGTGAGACGCTCAAGGACAAGGTGGAAAAGGGACCCCTGAAAACCAAAGAACTTCTGAAAATTGCCATTGCCGTAGCGGATGGGCTCAATGCAGCTCACCGGAAGGATATCGTCCACCGCGATATTAAGTCCGAGAACATCATGATTTCCACCGAAGGACTGGTAAAGATCATGGACTTCGGCTTGGCCAGGAGGAAAGGGGAAACAAGAATTACCAAGACAGGGAGCACGATGGGGACTCTCGCGTACATGTCGCCGGAGCAGGTGCAAGGACTTGAAGTAGATCATCGATCAGATCTCTGGTCCTTTGGGGTCGTGTTACATGAAATGTTGACGGGGGAGCTGCCGTTTCGCGGTGAGCACGAAGCAGCCGTTATTTATGAGATTGTCAACCAAGATCCTAGGCCGGTAGAGGTCCTCCGACAAGATCGCCTGAAAGAGCTTGCATCAATTGTTCATCACCTCTTGACGAAGGAGCCGTCTGAGCGTTTAGGGTCTGCACAGGAGCTCGTAACAAAACTAAACAAGATTACTCCTCAGGCAGTAAAAGCCTCTCCATTGTCCCGGGGAAAGGAGAAGTCCATTGCAGTTCTCTATTTTGAGAATATGAGTTCAGATAAAGAGAGTGATTATTTTTGCTCCGGTATGACTGAAGATATTATCACTGACCTTTCGAAGATCAAGATGTTGAAAGTGGTCTCTCGAACGGACGTGCTTCCATTCCGCGACAAACAGATAAGTACCCGCCGGATTGGTGAAGCACTGAATGTGAACTACATTTTAGAGGGCAGCATGCGGAAGGCCGGAGAAAGAATCCGCATTACCTCTCAACTTATCGATGTGCGAAGTGGTTTTCACGTCTGGGCAGAGCGGTTTGACCGGAAATTGGAAAACATTTTTGATCTCCAGAGCGAAGTATCCCAGAAGATTGTGGAAGCATTTCCAATAACGCTCAGTACAAGTGAAAGGGAGGCACTCGAGAAAAGACCGACTGAAAATCTTGAGGCCTACGATTATTATCTCCGGGGAAAAGAATTTTCCTTGCGACGTTCGAGACGTGATAATCAGTATACGATCGACATGTTCAAGAAAGCACTTACAATAGACCCTGATTTTTCTCTTGCCTACACGGGACTTGCGGAAGCCTATGCCTATAGGTACCTGTGGTGGGATTCTGACTCCTCGCTTGCAAATAAAGCAATCGAGGCAAGTCAAAAAGCTGTCCAGCTCAATCCGGCTCTTCCGGAAGCACACTTCGCGCTGGGACTTGCGTCCCAGATTGAAAACCACTTTGATGAGGCAAAGCGTGAATATCACACTGCCATCGCCCTCAAATCGGACTTCTACGACGCATATCGATGGCTGGGACATGCGTACGACATATTGGGCAATTTGAACGAAGCAGAGGAGTGTTATCGCAAGGCGATAAAAATCAAGCCCTACAGCGAGGAGCCAGTGATGTTCTTGGAGATGAATCGCCGTAAAGCGGGTGACCTGGAAGAGTCAAAAAGACTTCAGCAAGAACTAGGGGAGCTGATAAAGAGGAAGCTCGACCTCAATCCTGACGACACGATTACTCTAAGCCGAGCACCATCTGCCTATTTGAATTTGGGGATGAAGGAGGAGGTTCTCAAAGCGATTAAGCGCATTCTGGAAATCGATCCGAACGATGGACTATTCCTTTTCAACATTGCTTGTGCATATGCAAAAATGGGAGACAAAAAGCGGGGGCTTCGTTACCTAAAAAGGGCGTTCAAGAGTGGCTGGCGTGTGCGAGAATGGGCACAGAGCGACCCAGACCTCGACACCCTCCGGGAGGAGGAGGAGTTTCAATCTTTAGTCGAACAGATGCATTAGAGATGATCGGCCAAATCATCTCGCACCATCGCGGCGGTAGCCCGTCAGGAGCCGGGCCAAAGGTCAGTCATTTGGAATGGAACCAATGACCTGGACGAGCAGGTAAGCGGTGGCGTTTACCTGTACCGTATCTCCGCAGGATTCTTCGGACAGGCAGGCAATTTCACCCAGACCCGCAAGATGATTCTTCTGAGGTAGAGGCAGCGCGGAAATAGCCCTGCTCGATCCGGTTTACGTCATAGCCAAGTGACATGCCGGTTTTCACCCGAAGCTGTAACCGCCGGTATTTCTTAAGTTACACTGACAGTCGATATACCTAAAAACCCGCTGAGCTATTTGGCCCGTGTTTGTTTGAATCCAGCCTCTGATACCGATATGAAACTCGAATTTCTGAGGTGAAAAGGGGGGGTTTAATATCTCCTTTTTCTTATCTTTCAGTGAATTATTTATGATAGGATATGACAGATTAGGAAATATTCCATGGATACCACCTCGTCGAGGCGGTGTATGCCAATTTTCACTATTCAGGTTGTACGTACAGGACGAACAATCCTATGGTATGGAGGCAGGAAGACATGACATTGGAAATCAATGAGGACAACCTCGAAGAAAGACTCGAGGAGCTTGAACGGGCAAGAAGCTGGAGTCCACGTGTCGTTGCAAAATTGGAATCATTCATTCGTTCCGAGGATGACTTTCTTCTATTTCGAATCAATCCCATTCAATTTGCGAAAGACAAGAGTATTTCAGAGGAACAGGCTATAAATCTCTTTCTTTATGGCAGGAAGGCGGGTCTTTTTCAAATGGACTGGCAGTTGTTATGTAAGGGATGTGGTGATGTAGTAGAGAGTTTCAGTTCCCTTGACGTGGTGGATTCACAATATTTCTGTAACTTTTGCTCGACCGACTATGAAGCTTCAATGGATGATATGATTGAGGTAAGCTTCACAATTTCCCCCCACGTTCGTAGGATTCGGTGCCATGATCCCAACTCTCTTTCGGCGGAAGAATATTTTCTGAAATATAAGATGAGCCGTAATGCGCGGGTAAATGGTGGCAGGAAACTTGTGGAATACCTATTGGATTACAGTCGGTTGATGACCTTCTTGGAACCGGGTGAAATAAGAGATTTTGAATTGGAAGTTACACCGAGCGTTCTGGCCACTACCATCGGACTTACATTTCAGGTGGAAGGAAAGGCGAAAGACAAGGGACAGTCTTTTTCTCATAAGATTCGTGAGATTTCGGATAGGCATTTCGAAACTTTGACTCCTGGGGAATTGACCCTGCGGCTGGTAAACGACACACCTAATCGAATGCCCATTGCCATCTTTAATTTCCCGTCTCCTCCAACAACCCCTGATTTTGATCCCTTTCTTTCTGGCAAAAAGCTTTTGACGACTCAAACCTTTCGAGACT